>CAWUJX010000001.1:0-63113 GCA_963922635.1 uncultured Hyphomicrobiales bacterium
CCCTCAATTGGTCATTGGGTGCCGCCCTTGGCACGATCCTGTTGGTCGTCGTCCTGGTGCTTTACTGGCTCTATAACAAGCTGGTCGGCGTCGATAATCTGAAATTCGGTTAGGAGCGCGATATGCCAATTTCTCAACGCATCAAGACACCCGGTTTCTACGCCCTTTTAGTAGCAACATTCGTTTTCGCGATTTCCACTCAATCCGTTGCGGGAACAATTGGTTTTGCCATCCTGTTCGGCCTTCCGCTTTTCTTCATGAACCCATTGCCGCCTTACGCGACAATAGGTGAAAAAATCGGGCATTATGCGTTTCTGGCAATCTGCACTATCATCTTCGTTTTCCTGATCCTGCCAATCCTGATCATCATGCCGCTCTCGTTCAATGCGGAACCTTATTTCAGTTTCACAGAAGGCATGATGGCGCTCGACCCGGAGGCCTATTCGCTACGCTGGTACGCTGACATTTTCCGCTTCGGCATGACCGCACCGGATGCCGTTGAAGGCTGGTGGGAAGACATGTGGAATAACGCCACATGGATACGCGCTTTCCGCAATTCTTTCTTTCTGGCGATCATGTCCACATTGCTGGCAACCTTCCTCGGAACGCTCGCTGCCCTTGGCTTATCTCGTCCGGAAATGCCATTCCGCTCCGCGATCACAAGCCTGCTCATTTCTCCGATGATTGTGCCACTGGTAATCACCGCAACCGGCATGTTCTTCTTTTATGGTGGCACATTGAAAGGCTGGATCCCGTTTTATGAGGACGGTTTGGCGAAAACCTATCTTGGCCTCATCCTGGCGCACACAACGCTTGGCGTACCTTTCGTGATTATCACGGTGACAGCCACGCTTTCAGGCTTTGACCGCTCACTCATTCGCGCCTCCCAAAGCCTTGGTGCAAACGGGTTCACCACCTTCTTCAAGGTGATCATGCCGCTTATTTTGCCGGGTATGATTTCCGGTGCTTTATTCGCATTCATCACCTCGCTCGATGAAGTGGTTGCGGTCATCTTCATGGCTGATGTGGATCAGCGGACAATCCCGCGCCAGATGTTCTCCGGCCTGCGAGAGCAAATTAGCCCGACCATTCTTGCGGTCGCAACAATCCTCGTGGTGTTCTCAATCATACTTCTGACAACAGTGGAACTTCTGCGCCGCCGGTCAGAAAAGCTTCGCGGTCTTTCACCGGGCTGATGAACGGATTGGACAGCGTTGACGCTTTCCGGCGTTTAATCGACGAAGCTTCGAACATGGTCATCCTCACGGGAGCGGGCATTTCCACAGAATCCGGTGTGCCTGATTTCCGTTCCCCCGGCGGATTGTGGGAACAGTTTCGCATCGTTCAATATGGCGAATATGTTGAGAGCGAAGAAGCTCGCATCGAAGACTGGCATCGCCGCTTTTACATGAAAGATCAGATCGGTGCGGTGGAGCCCAATATCGGTCATAGGAAAATCGGCCAGTGGCTAAACGACGGCAAAGCAAAATGTCTGATCACCCAAAATGTGGATGGCCTCCATCTGCGTGGCGGCGCACCGCCTGACAAGATCATAGAAATCCACGGTAACGCCACGACCGCTTCCTGCATCAGTTGCAACCTTCACCATGAAATGGATGCTTGCCGAAAGCAGTTTGAGATCACAGGCATTGGTCCGCGTTGTGTCGCCTGCGGCGGCTTGGTGAAAGCCGATGTGGTTATGTTCGGTGAAAGCATGCCCGCCAACAAAACAAACCGCGCATTTCAAATAGCTGAGACCGCCGACTTGTTTTTGGCGATTGGGACATCACTCGTGGTTCAACCCGCAGCGGTCCTGCCGCTTCACGCCAAACGCAACGGCGCCAAATTCGCGATCCTCAACCGCGAACCCACAGAACTCGACCGCTTTGCGGATTGCGTGGTGAACGATGAAATCGGGGAAGTTTTGGGGGCGGTTTGATGAGCGGGTGTGTGGGCAAACGATGAATTCGCTCGGCTACGCCAATGTCTGCTAACCGGCTATCAAGGTGATTTTGCCTAGATTTGTTTCTCGGATACCGAATAATCCTGAAGATAAGCACTCAAGCCGTCAGTGGTTGATTTTTTACCGCCCAGTAATTGATTAGCCCATACTCCAACTTCAAACTGGACGATGTTCATCTCCCAGATACAGCCAACCACTTCCCTGACCCCATCTCCGAATTGTGTCGGCGCATCCCAGCTTGCCCTCATCTGATCGAGATGGGCCAAAACGCTGCCCCACTGCCAATAAAATACCGGAGAGACAACAGCCACTTCAGCAAAGTGAATAATTTGAAACGCAACGCCTTGGTTGCCCGTCTCATCGTTCAATGACCCAGCATCTGGCAGCCGTTTCAAAGCTTCCTCAGCAGCTGCAGTAGCTATAGCTTCATTGAACGCTCTTCCGTCGGCAAGAATGGCATACCTTTTCAGATACCATCCGCTACTTTCGACAAGTGGAAGGTTCAAAACTGGGCGTGGTCGATATGGTTGCAAACTGTTCAAATGAAACCCCTAAATACAGTCGGTCGAGCCTAACTCGACCTGCATCAAAACGCGAATCAAAAGCCTTTGACGCTCGCTAAGCTGACGTTTGTCCATCGTGCAGCTTCGGTTAAAATAAGCTCAAATCACCACCCTCACCCACCAAACGTCACTCCCTCTTCTCCGGTCCGCCATTGATCATATTTCGTCATGATCGCTTTGAAACGCTCGCTCTCCAAGAACGCCTCTAGCCATTGGATCACGTTCGTCCAGTCCTGCGCCCAGAACCAATCCCGGTCCACATGCGCGAATTGACGGATGAAGGGCAGGATCGCCAGATCGGCAAATGAAATCTTGTCCCCAAACAGAAAACTGCGTCCATCCAGTTGCTCATTTAGCCGGCGAATGAACTGCGCACCGGCCTCTCGCTGTTCGTCGCGCTCCACCCCATCATACCGATTTGGATATTTGTAACGATCAAGCGCCGCCTTGAATGGTCCATCATTCTCCGCAATCAAAGCATCCATCTTGCGAAGCGTAGCGGCATCGAAATCCCGCAGCCCATCGGGGTCGTTCTGCGCAATCGCCCAATGCATCACATCGATGCTTTCATCAACCACTTCTCCGTTGGCACACACAAGAACCGGAACCGTCGCCTTGGGGCTGGCTGTGATCATCTCCGCTGGCTTGTCACGCAACACGACTTCCCTGAGTTCAACGCTCGTCTTAGACGCAGAAATCGCCAAGCGTGCACGCATCGCATAGGGGCAGCGGCGAAACGAATACAAGACGGGCAAAGGCATGGACGCACCGGACTTTTCAACAGCAATGGATGACAAATAAATTTTCCCTTGAAATTTGTCTATTCGATTTCCGTGGTATGGTGTTCGCCAGTGATTCGCGTACCGGACCAGGGGCAACTGGAAACGAAACCACACATGCATCATACGGGGGATGTCATGGCACAAAATGCGGCAAAACAAGAGTCAAGTGTTCACTTGGCGGCAACAACAACGGGCTTTGACCAGGAAACAATCACCGCCAACAATGACGTTGTATGCAATTCCAACGACCAATCGATTGATCAATTACGATCCAAGATAAAGGCAGCGCGGCTTGAAAAGCTGATGGCTCGCCAGTTGGAAAGCGAATTGTCGATTGAAGAGATCGATTTTGAACCAAGCCTGGAAGCGCTTGATCTCACACCAAACGAGGACGTGTTTTCAGAGGCGGAAGCAGAAACCGAAATGCAAACGCCGGCAACCAAAGCTCGCGGCTTATTTCCAAGGCGCTCGCGTGTTGAGCTGACCGAGCGTAGCAGCGAGATCGACCCACGGAGCCGCTTCAAAACCCAACGTCAGGATTGCGAAAAACTGCTGTTGGAGTTTCAGGAACACTCACGTTTGATGACGAGAATTTCCGACAAATCAAACAGCTTTCTCGACTATCTCAACCGCATCGAGCAAGAATTTGTCGCCATGGATTCCATGGAATTGGAAATTCGTGAAAAGACACGCGAATTGGAGCGGATCGAAAAACAACGGGTCGAGCATCGCGCTTTGGTTGAGAAGCAAAGCAAACAAATCGAATTGCTCGAAACCATGCGCCAATCAAGCGCCAACAATTATGAAGAGACAAAGCGCCAACTGGAAGAATTGCAAGCTCAGACTGAGAACCAGTCGAACCAGTTAAATGAGGCCAACGCACTCATCGCGCGGTATGAACGCGAAGCCCTTACGGCGAACGAGAAACTCGACACCATGCGTTCTGATTTCGAAAAGGCAAATGCGAGCGTAAATGCACTGAGGCGTCAAACTCAGGATCAGGATCGGCAATTGAGCCATGCCTTGAGCGAACTCAATGAGGTTTCGGCACACAACGAGCAGACCCTGCACGAATTATCGAGCCTTCAAATCAAGTACAACACGCTCAACAAGAAGGCTCTTGAGCAGCAAGGACAACACTATTCTCGGATTTCAGAATTGGAAGAAGCGTTGCGCCGTGCAAAGTCACAGATCGAACAGAGCAATCGAGAAAAATCTGACCTGAAACACGAGCTGGAAGCTGCAAACAACCTGCTTGTCCTGCATGAGGACATGATCGCAGCACTCACACCGCAAAATCGATAGAAACGCTCATTATCCGTTTTAACTAGGTTTCAGGATCGCCCCAGCCTGAATCTTAGCTTCCAGCATTTGACCGACGGGCATGCTCTATGCGTGCACGGCGTTTCTTTTCCCGCTGAGAAAGCTGGTCAGCGGCGATATGTTGTTCACCGCGGGCCTTCGCCAAATCAATCTGCCGCTGGCGCTCAGAAAACCGCGCCCGCTGCGCGTCACTCATTTTCCCATGGCATTTGGGGCAGGAAATGCCCGGCGCATAATGCGGATGCAATTTGTCATCGGAGGTTATGGGATGCCGACATGCATGACACAGATCGTATGGTCCGGGCTCCAGGCCATGCCCGACACTTACACGCTGGTCGAACACAAAGCATTCGCCATCCCAAAGGCTTTCGCTTTCCTCAACCGTTTCAAGATATTTTAATATCCCGCCATCGAGGTGATATACGTTCTCAAAACCTCGGTCTTTGAGCAGAGATGTTGATTTTTCACAGCGAATACCGCCCGTGCAAAACATTGCGATCTTCGCGTCTTTTTTAAGATCGCTCTGCTGATCAAGCCAGTCCGGGAACTCTCGAAAACTGGTTGTTTCCGGGTTGATTGCACCTTTGAATGTGCCAATCTCGACTTCGTAATCGTTCCGCGTATCAATCACCACAACGTCCGGGTCACTGATCAAGGCATTCCAGTCTGCTGGAGAAACATACTCGCCAACGGTTTTCGTTGGACTAACTCCAGCCACACCGAGGGTGACGATCTCTTTCTTGAGACGCACCTTCATCCGATAAAACGGGTTTTCTTCTGCCCAACTTTCCTTGTGCTCAAGATCGGTAAGGCGCGAGTCTGACTTCAGGTGGGAGAGCAATGCTCTTATCCCTGCTTCCGGTCCGGCCACTGTCCCATTGATGCCTTCGTTTGCCAGAAGTATTGTCCCCATAATCCCCTGCTCAGATGCAAAGGACTGGATTCCAGCCTGCAATTCAGCGAAGTCAGGCAAGGAAACAAATTTATAGAATGCAATGACCAAAATGGATGGCATTTTAAGTCTCGTTGGTTTTAAGCTGGATACATACAAAAATTAGCGCAAAGAAAAAGCAATTTTTGCAGATGGTCTGAACAGACGATACTTCGTATCAGGTTTTGGTAATGACCGCGCGGACCCGTTTTGTGCGACTAGACTGTTTTTCCGTCCCATTGGCCGGCGCTTTAGCATCCTTGCGCTCTCGCTTTGACAACTCCGCCTGGAGCCTTGCAACCTGTTTAGCGAGATGTTTATTCTCTTTCAGGACTGCACGCTGCTCAGCTTTCGCGGTTTTCATGGCAGCAGCATCGGATTTTCTCTGCGTTTGCAAATCTGCAATCCTGTGATCACGCTTGGTGACCTTTGTAAGTTCGCGAAGATTTGCAGCCTTTGCAGCCGATAACTCCTTTTCAACAGCCACAAGGGCGGCCTTGGTTGCTTTATGGGCGTGACGCTCAGACTGAAACTCATCCATCGCACGATCAGCCTCACTTGACGAATGAGTAATCGTCTGGCGAAGCGCGGCCTTATCGGCTTCAAGGCTTTGAATTTGCGCTTCAAGCACAGCAAGCTTTTTCTCACGCAGCGCAATTTCTTCCTGGCTGATGGCCTTATAACCTGCCAAATCCTCACGAGACACATCCAACCGAGAATTCAGGTCCGCGAGTTCACCCTGCAAACGGTCAACATGTTTAGCGGACGCAGCAAGTTCGTTCTGCATCGTCTCACGATATTCCACATCCGCTTTAAGCAACGCCTGAAGTTCCGCGATCGTATCGCTTGCCGCTTTCGCCTCAGCACGCAGTTCAGCAGTTACAGTCTGCTCGCTTTTCAAATCACCCGCAATCTGTGACTGAGCGACACCCAATTTTGTATTCGTAACCCGCTCATTTTCAAGAAACGTCGACTTCTCGATCAACTCAGATTTAAGGGCGATTACCTGACCGCTCAGAAACTCAACTTTCTGAGACAAGGTGGCAACGTCCACATGGGAACGCTGAAGGCCAGCCCGCGTTTCTTTGAGCCGATCACATTGAGCATCGTATTTTTGCTTGAGACTTGATAATGCACTCTGGCCTTGCTCAACGTCGATGGTCAAAGAGGCCACCTGCTCCATAAGCGAAGTGTTCTCTTCCCGCAGCTGCTCCTGCCCTTCGAGCCCATTGCGGGTCTTTTCAATCAGGGCGCGCAATCCTTCCAGATGCGTCTGCCATTGTGTAGCCCGCTTATCATCGTCTTTTATGTCTTCGGCATATTGGTCGATCTGTTCAATGAACAAATCAAGTTTCATATTCCCGATAGCTGAACCCATGCCACAGGGCACTTTCTGCGGAGGCATGGCGTCATCGCTGGAAACCGCTTCTTCGGGCTGATAACGCTCAGAACGCTTCGAGCGCTTATCATTTAAAAAGGAATTAAAGGGCACCGCCACTCCCCATGTAACCGATATACGAACCCTGCCCCAAGAATTCGAATCACCCTCGTCACTGTCCGCCTTGCAAACAGGTTTGTAAAGTTCGATGGTGCGTTTCACAGCGTAAGAGACTAATGAAACTCATGAAACTCGACGAAACCGATCTTAGAATTCTCCGGCTACTGCAGGAAAAGGCCGATCTTCCGATTGCAGAACTCAGCGAACAAGTGGGGCTCAGCCATACGCCGTGCTGGCGCCGCATTCGCAAACTCGAAGATGCAGGGATCATAAGTGGAAGAAGGGTTGTTCTTGATGCGCGCCTTGTCGATCTCGATGTTTCAATCTTCGTTTTCGTTAAACTCGATATCCATTCTTCAGAAACACTGGACGCTTTTGAGAAAGCCACCCGCTCAGTTGCAGAAATCATGCAATGCTACACGATGAGCGGCGAGTTCGATTATCTGATGCGTGTCGTGGTGCGCTCCGTGCGTGAGTACGAAAAGACTGTGAAAGGGAAGCTGCTGAAATTGCCACATGTGGGCACAATGAACTCACATTTCGCACTGAATGAGATCAAAAATGCCACAGCACTTCCTCTCTAGTTCAAGTTTCCCTTTGAAATTGTTGTTTCATCCTATCAGAGAGCTAAAATTAGGATGAAATGCTACAAATGCGTTGATGTGACTTCAATTTTGGACTGTAAATTCTCGTCGGTTCGGTCATTATAAATTTACAGGAATCTCAGGGAGGCCCGCATGGGTGAGACTACGCCGACGCAAACAATCTTGAGTGAAACCAACATCACGTTGGAAGACAAATATACCGCCACCGAAGGCAAGGTCTTCATGAACGGTACGCAAGCCCTCGTTCGGTTGCCAATGGTTCAGATGCGGCGGGATAAAGAGGCGGGCCTTAACACGGGCGCATTCATTTCAGGATATCGTGGATCCCCTATCGGCGCTTATGATTTTGCCCTTCATCAGGCAAAAAAACACCTCGATAAGCACGGGGTTGTTTTCCAGCCCGGCATAAACGAGGACCTCGCTGCAACAGCCGTATGGGGCACACAACAACTGGATACGACGCCGGGCGCGAATAAGGACGGCGTTGTCGGTTACTGGTATGGAAAAGGCCCCGGCGTGGATCGCAGCGGTGATGTGTTCAAACATGCAACCTCTGCCGGAACACATAAAAACGGCGGAGTACTTGCTTTCGCGGGCGATGATCACACAGCAAAATCTTCGACAGTTGCACATCAATCTGACCATGCATTCATGGCGGCAATCATGCCCATGCTCTTCCCGTCAAGCGTACAGGAATTCGTTGAGCTTGGCTTGTTTGGGATTGCAATGTCTCGCTATTCAGGCCTCTGGGTGGGTTACAAGGTTATTGCCGATACGATTGAGACCACCGGGGTTGTCGATCTCTCCAATGAAAACCGGAAGTTCATTGTCCCATCCGACTTTGAAATGCCGGAGGGCGGGCTTAATTTGAGATGGCCGGATGGCATCCTGGAACAAGACGAACGCTTGCAGGAGCATAAGGGATACGCGGCGCTTGCGTTTGCTCGGGCAAACAAAATCGACCAATTGGTGTTTGACAGCAAGAAACCAAGGTTTGGGATCGTTGCCTCTGGCAAGGCCTATGAGAACGTTCGTGAAGCACTTCGCCAATTGGGCATTGATGAAAAGACAGCAGATGAAATTGGGCTTCGGCTTTACAAGGTACGCATGCCTTGGCCCTTGGAACCCGAAGGTATTCGCCACTTCTCGGAAGGTCTTGAAGAAGTGCTTGTGATCGAAGAGCGCCGGGAGATCATCGAACACCAGATCAAACAGCAATTGTTCAACTGGCGCGCCGATGTGCGCCCTCGCATCGTTGGGAAATTCGATCATGAAGATCGGCACATCCTCAAACTCAACGAAGAAATGACTGCAGGCGTGGCAGTAAGGGCCATCTCTTCAAGGCTTCTCACATTTGACCTTCCTGGAGGAATTGCAAATCGTATCAAGCAGAAGCTTGCCTATTATGAAGAGCGCGCTGCCGTGCGCAAAAAGCACGAAGCGCCCGTTACCAGAACAGCGCATTTCTGTTCGGGTTGCCCGCACAATACCTCAACAAAAGTTCCCGATGGCAGCCGCGCCATGGCAGGAATTGGTTGTCACTTCATGTCCGTTTGGATGGACCGGAACACTGAAACTTTCTCGCATATGGGCGGGGAAGGTGTAAGCTGGACTGGCCTTTCTCATTTCACCGACGAAGAGCATGTGTTCGCGAACCTGGGTGACGGAACCTATTATCATTCAGGGCTTATGGCAATCCGGGCGGCGGTCGCTTCAAAAGCAAACATAACCTACAAAGTTCTGTTCAATGACGCGGTGGCCATGACCGGCGGACAAACCCACGACGGACCACTTGATCCACCAACCATATCACATCAGCTCAAATCCGAAGGCGTAAAGGAAGTCTGGCTGATCTCCGATGAACCCGAACGCTATGCCAAGTCGAGCTTTGCTCCCGGCACACAAGTGCGGTCCCGCGATCACATCGAGGAAGTCCAGAAACATCTACGTACCATTAAAAGCTGCACTGCAATCATTTATGATCAGACCTGCGCAGCGGAACTACGTCGCAGACGCAAGCGCGGCCTCGCACCCGACCCCGACAAGCGAGCTTTCATTAACTCACTCGTCTGCGAAGGATGCGGCGACTGTTCGGTACAATCAAACTGCATTTCCATTGAACCGCTGGAGACCGAGTTTGGCCGCAAGCGGAAGATCAACCAATCTTCCTGCAACAAGGATTTTTCTTGCGTTGAAGGGTTTTGTCCATCGTTTGTGACTGTGCATGGCGGCAGCTTGAAGAAACCCACCCTTCCCGAGTTGGACGCTTCAGACCTACCTGAACCCAAGATTGCACAGCTGGATGATGTCTATAACGTTGCCATCACCGGCGTTGGCGGAACAGGCGTCCTGACGATCGGTGCAATCCTCGGTATGGCAGCCCACATCGAAAACAAAGCTGCGATCATTCTTGACATGGCCGGACTTGCACAAAAAGGTGGCGCAGTCCTAAGCCACGTACGCCTCGCAACCGATCCGGAGTTGGTCACTGCACCACAAATCGTAACAGGTGAGGCTGACCTTCTACTCGCCGCTGATACCGTTGTCGCTTCCGCTCAAAGCTCGGTCGCGCTCTTCAGCCCTGAGAATACAAACGCAGTACTGAACACTCATCTCAATCCAGTCTCGAACTTCATCTTTGACCGCGACTACGATTTCCGAGAGGTGGGCGTCGTGGATACGATCAAGCAGCATGTACGCGAAGACCTCAGCCAGGTTGATTTCACCAAATTGGCTGAAAACGTCTGCGGCGACGCAATCGCAACCAACATCATGATGGTGGGATATGCTTGCCAAATGGGTTTGCTACCCGTTGCGCCTCAATCAATTGAAAAAGCAATTGAGTTGAATGCGGTTGCCGTAAAAGCCAATAAACAGGCATTTAACTGGGGACGTAAATTTGCCGCAAACCCGGAAGAAGCGTTACGCATTCTCGAACGCACCAGACCACAGGCGCAAGAACCCGACACACTCGAAGAAGTGATCGATCGACGTGCAGAATTCCTCACTGATTATCAGGATGAAAAATACGCGCGATCATACCGCGACTTTGTTTCAAAGGTTGAAAATGCCGAGAAGGGTCTTGGCAAAAGCCGCGATCTCACCAACGCGGTCGCACGCAACCTGTTCAAATTAATGTCTTACAAAGACGAGTATGAAGTGGCCCGCCTTTACACCAATGGCGAGTTCGAGAAGCAAATTGCGGATACGTTCGATGGTGACTTCAAACTGAACTACCACTTGGCGCCACCGATCATTGGGTTTGGGAAAAAACCAAACGGCCGACCTGCCAAACGGGCATTCGGACCATGGATGCTTCCGCTATTTCGCCAGTTGGCAAAACTGAAGGGATTACGAGGCGGCGTCTTGGATGTGTTCGGCTACACGAAAGAACGCAAAATGGAGCGTCAGCTCATCACTGACTATCAATCAACCATCAGTGCATTGCTTCCAAAACTGAATGAAAACAATCGACAGTTTGCAAGCGCATTAGCCCGCTTACCGGATGAAATTCGCGGGTTTGGCCCGGTGAAAGAAGCATCGGTGGTGAAGGCAGAAGAAAAGAAACGGGACCTTCTGGCCCAATTCGAAAAACCGGATATAAAGCCATCACAGGTCACACGAGCAGCGGAACCGGCAGAATAAGTCTGCTGGTTTCCGCGGAATGTTATCGTGAGACAAGACTAAAGGCACGTTTAGAACATGCCTTTTTAATTTAATCAAAAGATGAAATCGTCCGATGCCAGATCGACCGTCAATACACCTTCCAGCAGGATGGTGCCGTAGGTGGCCACATCGATCAAAGCACCATTAGCGGTATCCGTAATGGTAATATCACTGATTGAATTGATGCCATCGAGATCTAACCAGATCCGATCCGTGCGGCCAACGCCAGCTTCAAAATCCGTGATCACGTCATCATCGAAGATGCCTTTGTAGAGAAACACATCATCGCCAACGCCACCGGTCAAGAAGTCATTGCCATCCATACCGATGATGTAATCGTTGCCCTCGCGGCCAAAAATTACATCATTGCCTTCGAAACCGATCAAACGATTATTGGCGCTATTTCCGCTGATTTGATCGTCGAATGCTGAGCCATATACGAATTCAATCCCGGTATAAGTATCGCCAAGCGCTTCCCCTGTTGTACCGCCAGTTACCAGATCAACCTCTACGCCAGAATTGGCATTCGAATAATCCGCCACATCGCGGTCGCCTTCGCCACCGTTCAATTCATCAGCGCCAAGACCACCAATGAGTACGTCATTGCCGGCACCGCCATTGATGACATCATCGCCGTCGTTACCGTTCAGGCGGTTTCTACCACCATCACCACTGAGGACGTCCCCGTAGAATGATCCAACCAGGTTCTCGATATTGACCAGCGTATCGCCTTCGGCATACCCGCCCGCTCCGACGCCAGTGGATAGATCAACAACAACACCGGATGCTGACCAATCATATTCAGCCGTATCAACACCGTCACCGCCGTCGAGGTAGTCGCCGCCACGGCCGCCAATCAGTGTATCATTGCCGCCACGGCCATAGAGTTCGTCAACACCATCCATACCCACAAGACGGTTGACGTTTCCGTCACCGGCAAGAATGTCATCATATGCCGATCCATGAAGAAACTCGATATTCTGATACGTATCACCTTCTGCGTCACCACCGCTTCCAACACCAGTGTCAAGGTCAACTTCTACCGCATCGTCACTCAATCGGAAGGAGGCAATATCGCGATCCCCGTCACCGCCATCGATATCATCAGCACCTGTGCCGCCAACAATGGCGTCATTGCCTGCACCGCCATCAATTGTATCGTCGCCTTCGCCGCCATTGATCAGATCATCACCACCGACAGTGGCGACGATATCACCACGATGGCCGATATTAGGTGATGAAAACAAATCGATTTGCTGTCCATTTGTATCGGGACCAGAGAACGTGATTTCCAACACGTCCTGCCCGGTGTTTTCAAAGAACAAAATCTCAACTTCATGGAGACCCGCATCCAATTGAACCGAGCCATCACGCGAGGACGGCGCATGCAATCCGTCGTTGAGGATCACCGCGACACCATCAATCAGAAGTGCAAAACCATCATCAGACAGTGAAGAAAAATCATAAACGCCGGCAGCGGTCACATATAATTCGCCCGTATAGCGAACCGAATACGTTTCCCGCGAACCGGTTAATTCCTGCGCCAACGCACCCACATTGAGCTCTTCGGCAATTCCGGTGTAATCCGGGCTATCAGCAGGAATGTTGAAAACAGAAAAATCATCCGGAACGGAATCAAAGAGTTCGTACTGCATACCTGCGAGCATGCCAGTGATAGTGATATCGGCTGGGGTCACCGTCTGCGTGACGGTTTCCTGCCGACCAACCATGCCTGAATTTACGAGATCGACCGTGTCATTGTTGGTGTCAGGACCTGAAAGTGACACCTCAAGCACATCACCACCGCGATTTTCAAAGAATACGATCTCAACCGTATGCGTTCCGGCACCGAGAGTGATATCGCCATCTTCCGTTCGCGGTGAGTGAAGGCCGTCATTGGAGACAACTTCGATGCCATTTACAAGCAGGATGCTGCCATCATCTGAGCGTGTTGAAAACGTGTAGGTGCCACCTTGCTCAATCGCCAGTTGGGTCGTGTAGCGCACTGAGTAAGTTTCGTGTGATCCCGTCAAATCAAGTGCCAATTCGCGAACGTTAAGATCACTCACAACACCGCTGAAATCAGCTCCCGAATTTGGGATATTCGCCGCTGACATGCCGGATGGAACAGCGTCAAAAAATTCATATTGAAATTCGGTAATCCAACCCGTCATCTCGACTGTCAGATCGTTTCCGTCCACGTAAGAAGGGTCGAGCGTTAGAAGTGCGCTACCATCAAGCCCAACTGCAAGTTGGTCTGTTTGCGGGTTTCCATTGATCGAATACTGAACAGTACCAGGGCCGAAAGCAGTTGCGTCAAGCAATGCAGTATAATCGAACGGAACCGCAGGGTTTGATGTGTTTGTGTCGCCATACAACAGATCGTTGCCATCGCCTGCATGGATGGTGTCGTCACCCGTTGAACCACCCAAAATCTCACTGTTTTGAGTGCCGATAACCGGATCGGTTGATCCGTGCAGATATTCTGGAGAATTTTGATTTGTTGTCTGTGTCACGCAATTGCCCCTGCTTCTTTCAAGGCAATCGCCATGATCACCCAGCCGTTTGAAAATAAATGACAAATGCAAATTCAAGTTTGAGATGAGCAGAGCAATTTTATTCAGAATTGGCAGTCAGAATTTCCGATTGCTTAACCATGTCATCGCACTCACAAAAAACCCGGCCTTAAGCCGGGTTTGATTTCGTCAAACAGCTGATGTTTTATGGAGTCCAATATTTGAACTGAAGCGTTGCGATGCTTTCGTCAAACAAACCACGCAAATCAACCACAGGAGCACCTCGCTCCAAAATCCCTGCCAGTCGAATAAGGTCTATGTCTTTCACGAAACAATCATGCTTCGCCGTAACGACCACCGCATCATACGGACCTTCAGCTTCGATATCATCGATAATCTTTGCCCCGCGACCGCCCTCAAAATGACTGTCATCGGCAATCGGATCATATGAGAAAACATCCGCGCCACGGGTCCACAAACTATCCATCACCGCAAAAGACTTTGAATTGCGGATGTCAGGGCAATTATCTTTGAAGGTTCGCCCAAGGACCAGAATTTTCTTTCCTTTCAGGTCGTGCGCTTCACTGTCCAACATTTCATGAACTTTGTCTGACAGATAGTGAGCCGTACGCTCATTCACTGCTCTTGCAGAGGCAACCATGTCCATGGAAAGACCATGCGTCCGGCCCGCATTCAAAAGATAAAACGGGTCAACGGAAATGCAGTGACCACCCACAAGACCTGGGAAATATTTATGGAAGTTCCATTTTGAGCCCGCAGCTGCGACAACGTCTGTGACCTTGATGCCCATTGAATCAAACAATTGCATCATTTCATTAATCAAAGCGATGTTCACATCGCGTTGCGTGTTCTCAAGAATTTTTGCAGCTTCTGCCACTTTGATGGAAGCAGCTTTAAACAAACCAGCTTTCACCACCCGACTATAAAGCACTTCAAGAAAATCTGTTACCCGAGGGCTGGAACCAGCGACAATCTTGGCAATGTCACCGACACGGCGCATATGTTCACCAGGAGAAACACGCTCCGGCGAAAACCCGACGAAGAAATCCACGCCTTCTTCCATTCCCGAGATTTCCTCAAGCAAGGGAATACATTTATTTTCTGTGGTTCCGGGATCGACTGTGCTCTCAAATACAACCACGTTCCCAGGCTTCAGATTTGCACCAATGGTCCGCGTTGCAGATAGCACAGGACGATAATCCGGCTTGTTTCCTTGCATCACCGGAGTTGGAACACAAACCACCATCACGTCTGCTTCCTGAAGCCGCTCAAAATCAGTGGTGTACTCCATGTTTTGGTTCAGGAGTTCTTCGCGGCTTGCCATCTCAGTGGGGTCTTCGCCGCGGCAAAGCGCATCCACGCGTTTTTGGTCTATGTCAAAACCAATCGTCTTGGCGTTGTCGGCAAAGCCAACCATCAACGGCAATCCCACATAACCAAGGCCAAGGACCGCGACAACCGCTGTTTCCGGGTTTGGAAGTTGTGTGGATTCAACCAGTTTTAGCCCGCCCGCCGATTGGATCAGCGCTGCGTTTGAAGCCGCCTGTGTCATTAATATGCACCCCTGCAAATGCTTTTTTTATTGTTAATTCGAACCTTTCTGGCCCGTTCTGCGCAGAGTTCTAAACAACAGCCTGAAAGATTTAGTGAATGATTTTGGTTAATATAAATTATTGTTTTCGTTACAGAAAAAAGAATCACCAAAATAATTTGTTTACCTTGATTCAAAGCACTTTTTGTTAACCAGGTTTGTTAGGCCGCTCTTCAACCCCCTCTTATATGTTGGCAGTAGGGACGCTGATAACGGGGACGCAAAACCGTGATCAGTCATGCAAAATAAGAAAGAGAATACGCATGATTGGCCTAGCTGCGCTGGAATGGCTCTTTGCCATCCTAGTTCTGATCATCTTCGCGAACAGATATCTGTTCGGATCCATTCTTCGCTTGATGGACAAGCGGACACAACCGGATTTTGGCACGGAGCCCGTTGATTGGCCGTCCGTGACGATCGTTACACCTGTATATAATGAGGGTCCCACCGTCATTAATACAGCAGACAGCTTTGCCCAACTCGACTACCCAAAAGACAAACTCAAAGTCATTTTCGTGGATGACGTTTCCACAGACGATACTTATGAGCATCTTCTCACCGCGCAGAGAAACCATCCGTGGATGCGGGTCGACCGTAACCCGCATAATATGGGGAAGCGTCTGGGGATTAAGCGTGCGGTCCTAACTATAGATACCGATCTCGTCATGTCCGTTGACTCCGACGTGATCGTTGAACGCGATGCGCTTCGCAACATGGTGAAGCACATGCATTCAACCGGTGTTGATGCCGTCGGTGGATGCGTGTTTGTTTCCAACGCTGACGAAAACTGGCTGACCCGAATGCAGGCCGTTAAATACTGGGTCGGCTACATGTTCCTGAAAAATGTCGAAAACACATTCAACCACGTCATGTGCCTGTCCGGATGTCTGACCGTCTACAAGCGAGAGGCGCTTCTAGCGGTGGATGAAGATGTGGCCGACCGGCGTTTTCTTGGGGATGAGGTGAAATACGGCGAAGATCGCTATCTCACAAGAAAACTCGTGGAGCGGGGATACAAAACCCGTCTCACCTTCGATGCGCAGTGCTACACGAAAGCGCCTGCGAAATGCAGCAACTATCTGTCACAGCAATTGCGCTGGCGTCGGTCCAATATGATCGACCTGATCACGGCCATTCCGAACATCAATAAATTCAACACCTATGTGGCGATCCACTACATCGCGATGGGCATGCTTTTGCTTTTCTATCCACTGGTGCTTTTGGCTGAATTCATTCGCCTAGGCTTCATGATTCCATTCATCATTCATGCACTTATCGCGTCATGCTTTGGCATTGCTTATGAATTGAACAAACACAAAGTGCCGGAGATGGCGCGCACCAGTGGCATCTGGTTCATGGGCATGGCGCTCATTTTCCCGATTGTATACCTGACCATGAACCCCCTAGCGCTCGCGACACTGGGCACAACCTCGTGGGAAACCCGTGGCGCTAAGAAAAAGAAAACAGCAGTAGCCACATGACGGTCAAACTGGTGCATACGGAACATGCCCCGGTTGAAACAACAAGCGTTGCCAGAATATTGGTGATGGGTCCGGCTGCGCGCGCGATTGCAGGTGCGCTGTTGCGTCTGGAAAGTCGGGCAGAAATCTGTGCCGCAGATACAGCAGCCGATGCGGTCAATTACCTTAACAACGGCGAGTTTGATCACCTTCTCATTGATAACCGTGCCGATGGCGCAATGGCGCTTACCATTCCAAGACTTGCGGCGATGGAAAACATAGGGCGATTGACGGTGCTGGCTGGTCCTCAATCGAGTGACGTAATCGCTAATGTGCCGGGTGTCGCGCAGGTGATAAGCGCGCCCTACAATCCGATTACGATCGCTAAATCGCTGGGCATCGACGTTGTCGATAACCGATCCGACAAAACAGAAGAAATAAACGTAGGCCGCCGTCACTCTGACGAAGCCGAAGTAGAGCTCCCTGGGGAGGTGACTGGAGCCAGCGTAGATGAACACGAAGAAGACATGCGTCCCGTCTTCATTAGGGCTTTATCTGCGCTGGCTCATATTATCCCCGGTCTGACGCCGCTGCTTTCAATTATCTATAAAAACCTTGCTCTGACATTGCTGACTTGCCTGTTTGTGGCCTTCATCAGCTACGGCATCATGATCGCGTATTTCCTCGTTTCCGGGGACTGGTCAAGTCCGCTTCAACTCCAGCGTGGCCATGAACTTGTAATAAAAGCTGAGCGTGAACGTGGCGAACTCATGGTTAAACGCAACCTGATGTATCGCCAGTTGGCAGACGCCGATGCACAGAAAAAACGTGGCGAGAATTCACTGCAACGGGCCAACGTTTTAAGCCAAATTGTCGGCTCCACAATCGAGCAGGAAATCAGCAACTACAACGAAGCGCGTAAAGCCATAAAAGCAGAAATCACCACGCTTCAGAAAATCATCAAAGATTATGGAAGCACCGCAAGCCGGCAAGCAGAACGTAGACGGATCACCGATGCCTTCAACCGACGGATTGTAACCCGTGATTATTACCAGCGGACAATCCTTAACCTCGCTGAGATCGAAGAGAATATCGCCAACTTGCGCGAGCGTGTTTCGGAGAAAAAGCGGGCGCTACAACTTGACGAGCAGTCCGTCACTTACTTGCGTCAGTTGGAGCAACAACTCAACGGCGGCGCTGTCGCGCAAATCGCGGTGAACGGCAAGGCAGCTCTTGTACCAATCGCTAACCAGGTCATCGAAGTGAGCCAGACAAGGGCAGCTGGTGAGGCAGACCTGGCTGATATCGAGAACACAAGAGCATCACTGGAAAACAGCATCGACGTTTTGACAGGCTCCATTAAGGAACTGGAAAGCACACCGATGATCCGCGCTTTGGAAAAACCGGTGAACGTGCTTTTCGTCCCTTACGACAACCTGAACGCTTATGAAAAAGACGAGAAACTATACACCTGCACCTTCGCAATTTTCTGGTGCTCACCAGTGGGAACTGTGGGCAACCCGATCAACGGCGAAATCGTAACAACTCACCCATTCTTTGGAAAACCAATCCGTGGCCAGTTCGTGGAAGCGAACCTGACCGAAATATCGGCAGCACAGAAAGAGATTATCCATGTTGGACGTCCTCCATTATTCTTTTAAGGCGTTGAAGCGCACCAGCGTAATCGTTGTGGCCCTCGCCGTTTTAACGGGCTGCTCTGCCGTAACCACAGGCAAGACAGGGTTCGCGCTTAAAAGTGACAAATCCGTTTCAGGCGCTGAAGTAAAGGATATCGCTTCCGAACCTACCATCGACTCAATTATTTCAGGAGCCACAAAACCTTCCAAACAAGCGGCAGCGAAGCCATTTACAATCGATGTGAATGGTTCGAGGCGCTCAGTTGCACGCGAGAAAACCGCGGCGTGCCGTTACTTGGAGGCTAATGCTGCTGCAGAAGCAGCCATCATTGGTTCTCCAACTGTCAATGCCTCAAGCGACGAAGATGGTTCGGGTTCAGTCTCGCTTGGGATGAACCTTCTTGACTTTAAGAAAGCCGACCTCGTCCGCGCATCAGGCGAAGCAAAATGCCGCTTGCATGAATCATCCAAGAACGTGGAAGCAACGTTGGGACTTGGTGTTGAAGCAACAAAATTTGCCCACGCATGGGCAAAGCAAAATCATATTCGGCAAAATCTGCGCAATCTCAATGCAGTCCAAGCCCGAGCGAATTCTCTTGTAAAACAAGGGATCATCACAACTCAGGATGCAAATTCAATTGAGATGAGCGTCGCCGAGTTGAAGAGCACCATGGAGATTAATCAGGCCGAGGCTAGCCAACGCGCAAACCTTCCTGCCGTCAACGCAGAACGGATAAAAAGCAGCCATGGCTCTTTGATCGCAGCGACCAATGACTTGCAAAATATCGAACGTGATATTCGCAGCAATGATGCATTTCAGTTCAGCGTGAGTGCTGGATATCGCTACAACGACACCTTCAACGACAATCTTCAGCGCGATGACAATGGTGGGGCATTTGCCCGTGTAAGCGTTGGTGTCCGGCTTGGGGCTCTTTCTGCCCAGCGCCAGCAGTTTGAAAGTGATGCATCGCTTGCGCGCCTTGACGCATTGGTCGAAGAAAATTCCGGCGCTATCTGGAAAAGTGAATTCTCTACCCGGGCCATGAAAGACATGTCCTCAGACCTCAGAAAGTCAGAGCGTGAGCTCATCGCCGCTGTTGCTGAAACCAATGAGACCATTGCCAAACTCAACACTGAAGATAGCCCCGAGGTTGTAAAAGCGATGCTTATCGCAAAAATTGAAAAAGTGCGCATTGGTGCCAACCTTGCTGCGGTACGGGCCGCCATCGGTCAGTTGGAGGAAAACCGCAGGAATATTCGTGCGCTATCCCAGTGATCATACGGACGAGACCCTAGGGCTAACGTTCCAGACCAAGCTTCTAAAAGCGAAGCGATCTGAAACTCTGCCTTTGCACTGATTTCCCAATGCGTTACAAGTGAACGTCATGAAAAATGGAGAGGGTCCAAGCACCATATCCAAAGGGAGTTCAAATGCCGACAAGGGTTTTAATCCAAATTCGTTGCAAACCCGGGACCGCCTATCGTGTTGCAACGGAAATTGCCGATCGTGAAATCCATTCATCGCTCTATTCAACCAGCGGCGAATACGATCTGTTTCTGCAAATGTATATCCCGGAAGACCAAGACACGGGTCGCTACATCAATGAAAAACTTCTCGATATTGAGGGCATTGAACGCACCGTGACCACTCTGACATTCAACGCATTTTGAGCCAGAAAATTTCCAAGGGAGGAAACCAATGAAATTGAAATCACTTGCTGTGGCAGCATGTCTGTCACTGTCCACCGCGCTTAGCGCATCGGCTGAACCCGTGAAGGTGGGCATGATCACAACACTCTCCGGCGGCGGCGCAGGCCTCGGGATTGATGTTCGAGACGGCTTCATGCTTGCGGTCAAAAAGTCAGGCAACAAAGACATCGATGTTGTCATTGAAGATGATACCCGCAAACCGGATGTCGCTGTGCAACTGGCAGACAAAATGATCCAGTCTGAAAAAGTGGATATCCTGACAGGCATTATTTGGTCCAACCTTGCCATGGCCGTGGTTCCTGCTGCTACCGCACAGGGTAAGTTCTATTTGTCACCCAATGCCGGGCCATCAGCGCTTGCAGGCAAAGGCTGTCATCCAAACTACTTCAACGTGGCTTGGCAGAACGACAATCTCCACGAGGCGGCAGGCGCTTATGCTAATAACGCCGGGTTCAAAAACTCATTCATCATGGCGCCAAACTACCCGGCCGGCAAAGACGCATTGACCGGATACAAACGGTTTTTCAAAGGAGAGGTTTCCAACGAGATTTACACCAAACTGGGCCAGAAAGACTACGCAGCGGAAATCGCACAAATTCGTGCATCCGGCGCAGACAGTGTCTTCTTCTTCCTTCCTGGCGGCATGGGTATTTCGTTCATGAAGCAGTATGCTGATTCAGGTGTCGACATTCCACTCATAGGCCCCGCATTCTCCTTTGATCAGGGAATTCTTCAAGCCGTGGGAGATGCAGCACTTGGCGTCAAAAACACGTCTCAATGGAACAAAGATATCGACAATGCCGCCAACAAAGCATTCGTCGATGCTTTCAAAGCCGAATACGGACGCCTGCCGTCACTTTATGCGAGCCAGGGGTACGACACCGCAAACCTTATTCTTTCGGCGATGGGCAAGGCCAGCGTAAAAGACGCCGACGCATTTCGTGCGGCGTTGAAAGCGGCTGAATTTGACAGCGTACGTGGCGACTTCAAGTTCGGTTCAAATCAGCACCCGGTGCAAAACATCTATGTTCGTGAAGTGATCAAGGAGGGTGATGTACTCACCAACAAGATCATCGCGACCGGTCTGGAAAACCACACAGATGCTTATGCGGGCGACTGCAAGCTTTAGTCAAACGTTCGGCGGGGCATGCCGATTGCCCCGCCCATACAATTGCCATTTGCAAAGCACTGCTCCAATCATTAAAGTAGACTCAATCGAACAGGTATTTTCCGGTTCGACTTTGTATTTTGGAAAGCAGTGAACCATGCGCCTTACCAAACAAACTAATTATGCCTTTCGGATATTGATGTATTGCGCTGCCAACCACGGCAAGCTCAGTCAGGTCAGCGATATCGCGAACGCGTATGGCTTATCAGATGTGTTTCTATTCAAAATCCTGAAACCACTCACAAAGAATGGTCTGGTCGAATCCGTTCGCGGTAGAAATGGCGGCATACGTCTGGCGAAAGAGCCGGATGCAATTCGGCTTTCCGAAGTGGTTCGCGTAACCGAAGATAATTTCGAAATGGCGGAATGCTTCAAAGATGATGGAGCAGATTGCCCCCTTGTAAATGCGTGCGAGTTAAACTCCGCGTTGCGCAAGGCGCTGAATGCCTTCTTCACAGTGCTCGACAAATACACCATTGAAGACCTCGCCGTAAACCGTTTCCGCATCGATCTGATCCTTGGCATTCCCCAAGACGATGCAATTGCTCAAGCAGGAAGCGCCAACGCTAACTAAGGATGCTTAGTTGCCGTGCTCGGCAATTCAGCAGTGGTTTCATTATAACGGTGCAGGTCCTGAGCCAAGATCATCCATGATCGGACAATCCGGGTGGCCATCACCGCGACAAGCAAGTGCAAGGCTTGTAAGCGTGTTGCGTAGCGACTGAAGTTGATCAATCTTGCTGTCTATTTCAGCTATTTTGGCTTCGGCCAAATGCTTGACATCAGCACTCGCACGTTTTTGATCTTCGTAGAGGGACAAAAGGAGCCGACACTCCTCAACAGAAAAACCCAGTGATCTGGCCCGTTGAACGAATGACAATAGATGCACATCCTGATCACTATATTCGCGATATCCGTTCGACGCCCTACCGGGCCGCACAAGCCCGATATCCTCATAATATCGGATGGTCTTTGCAGGCAGATTTGAGCGTTGTGCGGCAGTTCCAATATTCACCGAAGCCTCCTTTTCCAAGAAAATCGATTGACCTTCCAGTTACTGGAAGCCCTAACTTGCGCCCACAACAATGACAAATCAAGACATACCCATGACCACAGTCTCAACCAATCAAGACGAAACGGCAACAGACACCGCACCTAAGGCAAACGAGGCTACACTTTATCGGATCGTTCGGTCTGATCACATGTGCCCACATGGCTTGAAAGCGAAAGACTATTTAGAGCGCCGCGGGCTGAAGGTGCATGACCATCATCTGAAAACCAAAGAAGCGACTGCTGATTTCCGTGCGGAACATGGGGTCAAAACCACACCACAGATATGGATTGGTGACAAACATATCGGCGGCTTTGACGACCTTCGGAGCCATTTTGGTGAAAAAGTGAGAAAGCCCGGCGAGACCACCTACAGGCCCGTATTGACTATTTTCGCAATGGCAGCACTCATGGCACTCGCTTTGAGCTTCGCTTTTGATGGCACGATATTCACGATCAAATCCATTGAGTGGTTTGTGGCGATCACCGTTTGTTTCCTCGCGGTTCAAAAACTGCAGGATGTCGAAAAATTTTCCACCATGTTTCTCAATTATGATCTGCTGGCGCGAAGGTGGGTTCCCTACGGAAGGATTTATCCTTACGCAGAAGCGCTGGGTGGGGTCTTAATGTTGACCGGAGCATTCATGTGGATCGCCGCACCAATCATGCTGTTTGTGGGAACCATCGGTGCTGTTTCTGTTTTCAAGGCAGTCTACATAGACAAGCGCGATCTAAGATGTGCCTGCGTTGGTGGCGATAGCAACGTGCCCTTGGGTTTTGTGTCACTCACCGAAAACCTGTTTATGATGGGTATGGGTGTGTGGATGCTGCTTTAAGACCACAATCAAACCATGCCTGAAACTGTATCCAAACCCACTTCTCATCGTTCTGGTTCACGTCATTCAACTGTCATAACACCTCTTGCAGTATGGTATACTGAAAGTTCAAGTATAGATTGAAATTGAGTGTATCGTGAAACTCATACACATTTCTGATATTCACATCCATCCAGAGCTGATCAGGGATGAAGACCCTGTCAAAAACTTCGAACTCTGCATGACCCACGTAGAAAAAAATCACGCCGACGCCGATATGGTGGTCATTACAGGCGACCTCACACATCGTGGTCTAATTGGCTCATACGAAAAGCTGAAAGAGCTTTTAAGAAATTGGCGTTTCGATCCGCATCTGATCATCGGAAATCATGACCATAGGGAAACGTTTCAAAACTTTTTTCCAGAAACAAGGAAGGACAAAAACGGTTACGTCCAATACACAGTAAGCAGACCCGAAGGCCGGTTCATATTTCTGGACACAGTTCAGGCCGGAACTGACGCGGGGTATTTTTGCAGTGATCGACAAGCCTGGTTCCGAAAGCAACTGGCGGAAGCTGTCAGCGAACACAGACCGATCTATCTTTTCATGCACCACAATCCAGTGGCCGTAGGGATCACAGGCTCCGATGCAATCGGCTTGACAGACGGGGAAGCATTCCGGGCAATTCTGTCAGAGTTCAGGTCTCAAATACGGCATCTGTTTTTCGGGCACTGTCACTACATCCTGTCGGGAAGTGTGTGCGGCATCCCGATGTCAGCACCCCGATCAACAAACCATGCCTGCATTCCGGATTTCAGCGGATCGAGTAAAATCAGATTTGGTAGCTTGCCACCAACCTACAACGTTTGCCTGCTGGAAGATGATTCAATGATTGTCCACTCGATTGACTTCCGCGACGGTGACGCCCCCGCCTAGCCAGCCTTGGGCGATGGAAAACATCGAACAATCTATTCCGGTCTTGTGCTTGGCATAGGCCCACAGGCAGGCAGATAGAATGAGATTTGCCATTGTATACCCAATCGCGGCTGCCATTATGCCGATGGACCCGTAACCAATCAGAATAAATGAGATCGCAATAATTACGCTCAGGACACTTATCTTTAGCGTCATCCCGTGAAAATTGTGTATCGCGAGGATAAGCGCTGCCGGACCAAACACCGCCCGGATGATCATGGTGGCAGAAACGACCAATAGGACGGCAACGGAACCCGTGGCCTGTGTGGAAAAAATACCAAGTAAAAATCTACCAAGAACCGCGAATACAAGCATAACGACGGTTGAGTAAGCCAGAGACGCAAGGTTCACTTGCCGGAGTTTCTTTTGCAGCCCCGCCCTATTCCCAGCCACAGATTCCTCAGTGATCTCAGGCATCATCAGCATGTGAATGGTGCGCATGCCGAAACCAGCCAATACCCGGTAGCGAAAGCAAACATGCAGGATGGCAATCTCAATCGAGCCGGCCATGATGCTAATGCAAAGTAAAATGATATCGATCAAAAAGTCCGAAAGCAGAGTGATGCCCATCCATGGAAGAGCTGCATTTCGCCATCGAGATCGATCGGATTTCCCATCAAGTTCAGAAAACCCTCGAAGGTGTTTTCGATTCCAAAAAAAGAAAAATCCCAAAGCTATCCAGATGGAAGCCACCAGCAACCAGAGGATCTGCTCGATGGATACGGCAACACCCGAGGCCAGGAATAATGTTGCAAGTATCAGGAAGCTGAGTGGTCTAAAGAGGGTTTCGGGGACCAGTCCCGAAACCTGCTGTTTCATGCCGACAAGGACAGCGCTGTTAAAACCTAAGACAGCAGTTGCGGCTGCACCGCTCAAAGCGGCAAAACCGAGCAGCAGGTTTCCTTCAAAATGCACCAAGGCCCCACTGAAATAAGCGGCTATTAATCCAAAGCTCAGCACAAATAGGAGAATTGCACCTTGTCGGTAAGCATTGTTAGTGAAGCCCTTCCTCAATTCGGGCTGATCCAATTTTGCATATTCTGCGATGAATATGGGGGCCACTGGCGTAAATCCGGCGGAAATTAACACCGCTGTGACGCTCATCAAAGATACGAAAATCGCGTATGTCGAGAGCGCTTCAAACCCGAGGTAATGGACGATCAGTAGGTTTGCAGCAAAGAGAGACGCCGCTCCCAAAACCCGAGCCCCGACGAGCAATCCGAAGTGTATGAACCTTTGGAAGTCCACGGTCACTATCCGTCACTTCCTGCTCAAAAGACTATGCGAGAACCGCTTGAGAGAAGAAAGAATTGATCTGGCGCGAAAAGCGGCAAACCCTGTAACACTTGCCGAAAACGAGTTTGAAAAATGGTACCTTGGTGGCGCTAATAGGATGTGGCCTGATTTGCCGACAAAACCTTTTTTGAACTGATGCAGTCCCTTGTCGAGATCGTTTCCGCCCAGATCATACCACTGGATGTCATCCTGCCCGCAAAGGTATTCTGCCATCCACCAATGCATTGCATAACCGGCCTTGAGGGGTAGCGCGCGATCATCTGTGGCTCCAAACATGTAGCTCGACATGTCACCACTCGCATGGAAGACGCCACCCGCTGTGAGAGCACCATTATGATAGACAAGAAGCATCAGTGGTCGTGTTTCAGTCGGACTGTTGCGAATGATGTCTTCAAGCGCACCTATGGCAGACGCATCAAGGAACTTCTTGCGCTCGATCATTTGCCCATACAAACCAAGAAACTCATCAAGGCCCTCACGCGCATCAACCAGCTTAATCTCAAGATCGTTTTTCAACGACTTGCGCATATTGTAGCGCCATTTTTGATCGAGATTTGCTTTCAAGGTTTCTGCACCATCGTGCACGTTCACAATGTAACGCTCAGGCGCAGCCAACCCCTCACCAATCTTGAAATCCATCTTGATCAGTGTCTCTTCACACCGTTCCGAGACATCCGGTTTTGCGCACGGCATCACCGTCAGATTGAAGTTTCGTTTGACGCAATATTCATGCTTTAGACAGGCGACGACCTCCGCATATCTGTTCAGTGAAAACGCCTCGCCTCGTTGCTGGCAAAGCGGGCCCCACTTCAAGATAGCAATACCAGTATTCGAAAACGGGATTGTCTTTATAATAACCACGCCCCCGCCAATTACTGTTTCACCGGCTTTCACAACGGCAAACTCAAGGTTCTCCTCGCCCCAATGCCCTGTGTTGAAACACCCCATTTGTTCTGGGATCAAATCTGTAAACCGGGCAGCAATCTTGTCCCACTCCGCAGCAGTAACCAGTTCGACTTGAGCTAAAGACGTCTCTACGGCAGCGTCATGCCCGAACTGTTTTGTTTTGGTAAGTGCACGGGCAACATTACCGTCATAGCTCAGTTTTGTGATCGTAGACGTCATGGGAAGCTCCGTTCATTTTTGGAGTAGATCGTGTTTTCGCCGGGATGAGTAGCTCGAATTCTCCACCTCGCGACCCGTGGGGTTAAGGCAAAAATTCCCCTTATTGCGGGATATGGATCGCGAAAACTAAACACCATGTGCAAGTCCGCTTTAATGGCGGTGGTTAGCGCTCGCCTTACCCACCCTATAAACGATAAAACGCCGATCTCACGACGGATGAGCGAGACTTTAGCCCCCATCAGATCGCCCGTCAGCCAACTGTACCGCAAACCCGCCGGCGATATTTTTACTTCGGTGTCCAATTCTTCATGGACGATCCTCTCAAAATTGAACCATCCAAGTTCAAGTCCGGCATGTTCTGGCAGTGCGTGGTTGCCGGCGATCCGCGGATTGATTTCCAAAAACGAAGTCTTGCCGCTCACCTCATCAACCAGAAATTGCGCACATCCAATTCCGGTATAACTCAATGCATCCAACAGTCTTTGTGTTTGGTGGACCACAATATGTTCGGTGTTGAGCGTTCGTCCCTCTACGGCCAGCCCGGAGCCATCCAACTTGTCTGTACGGTCAATAATCGCATGGAGGCATCGGGTAATGTTTCCACCGATGGCAGCAAAATAGACATTGTGTCGTTTGCCCTCAAACTTAGTTTGAAGAAGTAAGTCGTGTTGCCTTAAATCATGTGCGAGAATGCATTCGCGCAATTCGCTATCAGTTTCAACACATACGGCTTTGTCGCCTCCGATCCGTTTGGTAGAGTCTTTTGGACGAACGATTATTGGGAACTCAACCCCATCTGAGATCGCTTTCGAAGCGCCTGACAAACCTTTGACGTATGAATATGGCGCCGTGAACACACCCACGGACATCGCCAGGCTCAGCATGTACTCCTTGTCGAGACATCGTATGACCAGGTCGCGATCCATGGATACTACAGGCGGCAAACCATCAAAGATCGGCTCATTTTCAGCAAACAACCGGACATATTCTTCTGCCACCGGAACAACAGCAACCAGTTCCGGGTGCGATATTGAATATTGCTTCAGTTCTTTTGCAAATACTTTAACACCTGAATTAAGCGGTGAGTGTTCCCAAATCGACGACACAGCTTGGCTATATTGGCAAAGCCTTTCGCATCCATGACTTCCGACACTAATGTCATAACCGCGTCGAACAAAGTCGCGCGCCAACGTAAGGGATGGCCGGTAGTTCCCTAAAAGCAAGACGCGAGGTTTTCTTAGTGGGTTCATCATGTCATTCCACCTTCGGGACCAGCAAAGCGTTGGTGACAAGTTTAGAAAACGTGGTGATGTGAAATGATGCCCAGCAGAAAATCCCGAAAAATTTTGCACCATCTTCAAGCAGGACGAGATTGCTATTGAGGCTTTGGAAAACAACGTCCACCGTTACACTTAACGCGAGTGCACTTGCCCCCATCGCCAGGATCCAAAAATCACTCCGCAGCATATTCTTCAAATTTAAAGCAAAATACCCCGCACCGAGGATCAGATAGAGGGAAATAACTGCGTTTTGTGGGATGCCAAACGCTGGAAATACGGTCTCATGGAGCAGGAAGGCATCATCCAAAGCCACCCATCCGGTTAGCACACCAGCCATCAGTGGAAAGGCTATCAATCTAAATTCTGACTTTGCTAACACCAGTTGAAACGCAGCAAAGAGGCTGATCGCGGCCGTCGACGCCCAAAGAATGATCCCAGCGGTGGAGACAAACCCATAGTGAGAATGACAACAGTCTCCCGATAATTCAGCTGCTGTAAGGGGATCAAGAAACATCCACTTGGGGTCGACCCATGGTTGGAACACGACCACCGAGAGGAAAAGAACCGGCAAAAGAAATGTAAGAGCGCGGATCCACCAGTCAGTGACCGTTGAGGATCGACCACGCACTATTTCCATACATTCGCCAATACTGGCCGACTGTTTCCTGTCGCGTAATTCCAGTTTCACTGACCGAATGCCGGGATCCATATCACGCAACCCGCTTGTTGATGTTTGTGGCTTCTTCGGTCCCTGCCTCGGAACCGTCCAATGCAATGTCCGAAGGATTGCCAATATCGTTTTTGGCTGCCCCAGCCCTCACAATTCCTTTTACGATACGGCTAAGAACAGGGGAGCGTTTTATGACACGCCGCACATGCTGCGATGCGCGGATACTGCCTGCTAATATGCGGCCTTTGAAAGTAAGCGGCATAATGTGATGTTGAAGCGGTGTCGTGGTATCGCACCAGTCTTCTTTGTATCTCTCATCCCCGATCAGAAAATCATAGTTTGTTTTTCCACTTCGACATGCAAGTTCCAGCGTTTTAACAAGTAGCTGAGTGCCGATTGAATACTTGCTCGGAATACCCGGAGCATAGGCAGAGACCAGGTTGTAAAAGTTAGAGTGATCAACAAAAGCCAGCATCCCTGCCACAAGGTTACCATCTTGATACAAGCCGAAGACTTTTATGGATGCGGGATCGTCATCCTGGACCGATGCTTTGAACACCATCCGTGTGTCACTGGGATTGTCTCCACTGCCAAACGGATTGAGATTTCCGAGACTGGATAGATGATCCGTTTTCCAATCCATTATCTTTTCAAACGCCACATCACGTTCACTCAAAGAACGGATTTGACGGAATGAGATATGGCCTGTTCTTTTGAAAGCTCGCGTCTTGCTACGAATGCGTTGGCGTGATTTTGGTGAACGAACCCGCTGGTAAAGCACATTCCATGGATTCGATAACTGAAGTGAGTGCGATGAATATTCCGCTTGCCAACTGGTAAAGGTGCCATCGGCAACCCATGGTGCGGGCAAACCGCCAAGCGGGCTCCTCGAGAAGTGAACAACATCCAAATCCGGCACTTGCGATTTAACTGCTTGAACCAACCGTTGAAGGTCGACTTTTCCCAATTTTTTCGCACACCGTGGGTGCAAGACCATCCCATTATAGTCCGTGCTTTTGGCACCAGCACATCTGAGATAAGTGCCTGTGAGACTGCGCTCGACAGCCATTGGAAGGATGAATATGAGCTGCTGATCGATCCGTCCGGCAATAATGAACGGAGACGTTTTTCGTCCATGCTCGTCTGCACCCGAAAATCTGGAATGGTTGTAGATAGACTTGATCCAGGAAAAGCGCTGAAACGGTGAACTCTCAATTTGTTGATCAAGCCGCCGCCATTCGCTTTCAAGGCATTCAAAAGAGTCATAAAACTCAAATACCAGTGGGCTACTGCTTTTCTCACAAACGTGTTCACCCAGAACATCGGCTTCACCGTTGTCTTGCGAAAAATAGTCTTTCATGACGAGCACATCTGTCATTGTTTCTCTCGCGCTTTGTTGATTGGCAAACTCATCGGGCCAAGGCCAAACAACCAACTGTGACTGAACAGCCGTGCAAATACCGTGCCAGTTTGATTGAAAGAACAACGTTGGTTTTTGCAGATGCGAGACGAGACCGACTAAACAGCAATCCTGCAGGTGATCAAGTCTGGAAATAGACTATCGTTGTTGAGGGGCTGCAGTCGAACCACGCTCCCTGAAATCCAACTCAATCTTTTGCCTGAATGGCTCCGGCAATAAACCGGTTTCATTCATCCGTATGAGAGTTGAAGCGGCCAGTGAGCCTATTTGCTTGGCAGGCAATCGTACTGTGGTGAGACCAGGCTCCATCTCAGCGGACCCTCGGAAATCCCCAATTCCAACAACTGAAATGTTGCCCGGAATGGAAACACCAATCGACTGGCAAGCGAACACCACACCGTGAGAAATAATGTCATTGCCGCACACAATCGCCGTCGGTCGATGATTGGCCAATATCCCTTTTGCAAGGCGCTTTGCCTCACCTATATCATACGCGCAAACATGTATGTTTTCCGGCTTTACGTCCAACGCATGACTTTTGATACTGCTGATCGCACCCTCACGCCTTGCTCGCGCGCGGTCATTTCCCCGACTATCAGCAAAAATAAAGGCGATGTCAGTGTGACCGAGGTTTATCAAATGATCAGTCACGATCCGACCCGCTTCAAAATTATCAGCACCGATACATGGAAGCGCAGACTGCTCTGAATAGCTCCACATCGCAACAACAGGAACGTCACGCTGTTGCAGCATGTTGAGTGGAACCGCTTCATGGTCCATTCCCACCAGAGCGATACCATCAATCCGCCGCTCAAGCAGGGAGCGAATAATTGCCACTTCGCGCGTCAGATCGTAACCGTGTGCTGCAATTAACATTGTGCGGTCATGGTGTAACAACTGTGTCGAAAAGGCTTCAATCATTTCAGCAAAGATCGCGTTATCAATGGTTGGAACCACCAGCCCGATAGTTCCCGAAAAGCGATTGTGCATGGATCCTGCCATCCGATCGCGAATGTACCCAAGGTCCCCGGCGGCGGCTTCAATGCGTTTACGGGTAGGCCCTTTGACCACGTCTGGATTGTTGTAGAAACGAGAAACAGTCGCAGGGGAAACGCCTGCCCTTGCCGCCACTTCGACAATTCCCGGTGCACCCTTGCGTGATCTAACCCGCTTCACAGCTAAAAATTTCCTGATTATGAAAACGTTTGCATTATTATTTTCATTGCTTAGCTTTGTTTGTCCAGCGGGTAAATCCCGCATCAGTTCGGCATGATCTTTGGAGGGATCGAACCGGAATGGAGTTTCTCAGTTACTTCGGTGGCGTATTCGAGCCCATTGCATTTATGTTACTTCTAGGCGGAACGATTGGTGGCCTCATTTTGGGTGCAACACCGGGGCTTTCTCCGACGATGGCTGTTGCGCTTCTGATCCCGTTCACATTTCAACTGCAGCCAACCCAAGGACTGATCCTGTTGGGGGCAGCTTACACATCAACAGTGGCAGGCGGAGCGGTAAGTGCGATCCTTTTAAAAATTCCGGGTGCACCTGCCAACATTGCCACGTCCCTTGATGGGCATGCCATGGCCAAAAACGGACAAGGCGCAAGGGCGTTGCAGATGTCATTTCTTGCCTCAGGCGTCGGCGGCGTAATCGGGGTCATGCTCCTTATTTTCCTCACGCCAGTCTTGGCACAATGGGCGCTGGCATTCGGTCCTTCCCATCTATTCTGGATGGCGATTTTAGGTGTGACCGTCATCGGGTCGCTGGACTCAAAGTCTTTTGTCAAAGGTCTGTTGTCGGGCTGCATAGGCCTTTGGCTTTCGATGATTGGATACGATGACATTCAGGGCGCCCAACGCTTCATTTTTGCCGATGCACTGACCGGCGGCATCAACATCATATCGGCCCTGATCGGAATATTTGCCATTCCGCAGGTCATCGATATGTTTGCGAAAGGGCGCATGGTGTCTTCAATTTCAGCGTTGGAGGTGGAGCGGCAATCCATCGTCGCCTCTTTGCGGGAAACGTTGATATACAAACGCGCGCTTGCGATTGGCACCGTATGCGGTTCGGTGATTGGACTGATACCTGGCGTTGGTGGGCAAATCGCGGGCCTCCTTGCTTATGACCAGTCAAAGAAGTTTTCCCGCGAAAAAGACCTGTACGGAAAAGGTCATCCCGAAGGTGTCATCGCCGCGGAATCTGCCAACAACGCAATGGTCGGGCCTTCCCTCGTACCACTCCTGACACTGTCAATTCCCGGGAGCCCCACCGCTGCCGTCTTGCTTGGCGGGCTGCTGATCCACGGTATTTTTCCGGGCACAGACCTGTTCGATAATCATCCGCAGGTAGCGTGGACATTCATCAACTCGATGCTGATCGGCCAATTGTTGATGGTTATGTTCGGTATCTACATCGCGTCTTACGCTGCGAAAGTCGCACGTTTCCCCACGCCGATCATGGCAGCTTCCGTAATGGTGCTCGCCTTGTTCGGATCATATTCAATCCAGCAATCGTTTGGTGACGTCCAGATCATGCTGTGCCTCGGCATAGGAATGTATTTCCTCGAGAAGTTCGGCTTTTCGCCCGCGCCACTTGTTCTGGGTCTAATACTTGGCCCGATCGCCGAGGCAAACTTCACCCAAGGAAGCATGATCGCCAATGCAACCGACGGAATGTACGACTATTTCTTTGCAGGCCCGCTCAACATGCTCCTGATCGCGTTTGTGTTGGCGTCCATTGCTTATAGTTTCTGGGCATCAATGCTTGCAGGCAAAGCTTCCAAAACAACAACGGAGGCCGCAGAATGAAAGCGAGTGTTGCCGAACATCGTATTGCTTCCGGTGTAATACTCATTGTCGCCGCATGGGTTGCCTATATCAGCTTTACCGGTGAACCGGTGGAGGCCTTTCTATTTCCCCGGATTATCGCGGTCGTAATTCTCGCCTTGGCAGCATGGAACTTCGTTCGCGCAGTAACCGGAGTTTCGAAAGTGGGCGAAGGCGTTTCTCTTTCGCTGGCCAAAGCGATCGCACCCGGCATGCTGGTAATATTGGTTTACGTATTTTTTGCAGCAAAACTACTGGGATTTTACACCGCATCACTTCTGGCATTCATTGCAATATTTGCGATCTATGATCCCGCACCGCACAATGAAGTCAATTCATGGATCAAGCGTGTGGGGACCGCCGTGATTTTCGTGGCGATCATGTATGGTCTGTTCGCGTTATTGCTAAAAGTTCAAACGCCGAGAGGCATATTCTTCTGATCGTTGATCAGATAATTTGGAGGAGAGAGCATGAAGAAACTACTCAAGACATTGGCAGTGACAAGCGTCGCGTTTGCCGCAACCCTTTCCGTGGCGCAAGCCGCAGAATATCCGGAACGTCCAATCGGCGTTGCTGTATCTTACGGAGCTGGCGGCGCAACCGACTTTCAGGCACGGATCGTTACCATGGTGGCTGGAAATGAAGACATTCTCGGACAGCCCATGTACATCATCAACAAGCCAGGAGCGGGCGGACGCGTCGGTTGGAACTGGTTTGCCACAGAAGCCGAGGCCGATGGCTACACGCTTTCAGCCTACAACATTCCGCATTTCATTGCCCAATCCATCAAGGGTGGTGTGAAATATTCGGCGGACTCTTTTGAACCCATCGCAAATTGGGGTGAAGACCCAGCCGTTGTGGTTGTTCCCAAAGACAGCCCCTATAACACAATGGGCGAGTTGATTGACTACGCAAAAGCAAATCCGGGCAAAGTCACCACTTCCGGCGCTGGTCTTTTCGTTGGTCACCACATTGCCGCCTTGCAAATCGAAAAAGCATGCAAATGCAAGATTGCCTACATCCCCACAAAAGGTGGTGGCGCAGCAGCCATGAAAGCAGTCATCGCAGGCGAAGTTGTTGCCGGCATTAACAACCTGTCTGACGCTTTCCGCGCCCGCGAAGCCGGTAATGTCAAAATCCTCGGCGTCGCAGACTTGAAACGGAACGAGGCCTTTCTGCCCGACGTTCCAACACTGATGGAAGCAGGCCTTGATGTGGACAATTCTTCCGTGAACTACCGGGGCCTGATGGTCAAAAAAGGAACACCGCAGGAAGTAATTGATAAACTCGCTGCTCAGGTTCCAAAAATGTTCGAGCATAAACGCGTGGCAGGCAAAATGGCTGCGGGCGGCTCACCCATGAACATCATGACGCGTGATGAGGTCAAAGCCATGTGGGCTGCACGCGAGGAGACCTTAAAGGAACTTCTCGCCGGACTGTAACAACCAAACAAGCAGGCGGCACTTATGCCGCCTGCCCTTACGCAGAAATAATCAGACAGAGTTCACCAATGGCCGTTGCTCAAGAAATCATACCGCCGTCTGCAGACGAAGCCATCGTCGATGAACTGATTGCACGCGCGCGCAGTGCGCAAGCCAAGTACGAACGGGATTCAAGTCAGGAAAAATATGACCGCACTGCTCTGGCGGCAGCTTGGGCGTTGATGGAGCCCAAAAGAAATGCCGAGCTTTCAGAGCTGGCGGTGGCGACCACAGGCTTAGGCAATGTCAAAGACAAAATAACCAAAAACCATCGCAAAACTCTGGGCGTGTTGCGTGACATTAAACACTCGAAGACAACCGGGATCATAAGCAACGATCCTGAAACCGGCATAACTGAAATTGCGCGCCCAATCGGCGTGATCGGTGCTGTTGTCCCTTCCACCAATCCGGTCGCAACGCCTACCAACAATATCGTAAATGCCTTGAAGTGTGGAAACGCCATTATCCTGTCTCCATCGCCAAAAGGTGTTCAGGCCTGTGAAAGACTGCTGAGATATATATATGCGGAGTTTGATAAAATCGGAGCGAACCATGACCTTGTTCAAATGGTCCCTTCACCCGTTTCCAAAGCCAAAGCCCAACGCCTGATGGAGAAGGCGGACCTGCTGGTTGTTACCGGCAGTCAGAATAACGTCCATCGCGCCTATTCTTCTGGAACCCCGGCCATTGGTGTTGGCGCGGGAAATGTTGTCACCATCGTTGATGAAACGGCCGATCTCACCAGTGCTGCAGAAAAAATCACTGCTTCAAAAACTTTCGACAATGCCACCTCTTGCTCATCAGAAAATTCAATTATTGTGGTTGATGAAGTGCGTGAGACTTTTTTAGAGGCGCTTCACAATGCAGGCGGACGGCTGCTTGATCCAGACAATAGTGAAAAACTCAAATCGGCATTATTTCAGTATGGCGGTCTCAATCGGCACATTATTGCGCAGGATATCGACAAAGTTATTGCCGCAGCTGACCTGCAGGTTGACGACGCTGATACAGCAAAATTCCTGATTCTCGAGGGTTCGGGCATTGGTCCTGATTACCCGGAATCCGGTGAGAAACTTTCTCTTGTGGCCACGCTCTTCCGGGCAAAAGACTTTTCGGATGCAAAGCAAATCGCGGAAAAGATTTTAAACCATCAAGGAGCCGGCCATTCAGTGGGCATTCACACGTCGATGGATGAGCGGGCCGTATCCATGGGGCACGAAATGCCAACATGCCGTGTCATCGTCAATCAAGCCCATTGTTTTGCAACGGGAGGTTCTTTCGATAATGGCATGCCCTTCTCGCTTTCAATGGGATGTGGTTCATGGGGTGGCAATTCAATTGATGAGAACTTCAATCACAAACATCTCCTGAACATCACAAAAATTGTTCGGCCTATTGCACCAAGCGAGCCAAGCCTTGATGAGATTTTTGGAGACTACTGGCAGGAAGCAGGCAAATGACCGCGCCGGTAGCGATTGTCAAAACTTCCGTTCCCGCAATACGGGAATTGATTGATGAATGGGCGGCGAAAAAGCCAGATCAAACATTTCTAATTAGTCCGGAAAATGGCGACGCAATCACGTTTCAAACACTCCAGAACCGCGTGCGCGCGATCTCCCAATCCATATCCAAGAGAGGCATCAAACCGGGGCAAAGCGTGGCCTATGCACTTGGCAACTCGACGGAAGCGGCGACAACCATTTTAGGAATTTTGTATGGAGGCTATCTCGCAACAGCAATAAATCTCGTCGCGGGAAACGACGTGATCACATACGTGCTGGAACATTCTGAAACCAAGTTGATTTTCGCAAATGAAGCGGGCCTGAAAGCGATTGATCAACCGCTCAAAGCCTTACCCACCATTCCAGTTGAGACCCGTCGACCACAAGAAATCGACGATACATACTTTGAAAGTGAAACGGAGTGGGCGGAACTCGGCGGCCTCTTAATGTACACATCCGGCACCACGGGCAGGCCAAAAGGTGTTGTGCTATCGCAACAAAATCTATTGGCGGGAGGCACAAATACGGCACTCGCGCATCAGCTCACAAAGCATGATCGCGGCATGTGTGTTTTACCGTTGTATCACATAAACGGGTTGTGCGTGACAGTGATGGGAGCACTTGTTTCGGGTGGATCGCTTGTCATTCCTGCCAAATTCAGCGTCTCCAGTTTTTGGGATACAATTGCAGATAACCTTTGCACTTGGTTTTCTGTGGTACCCACGCAGATCTCTTATCTTTTGCACGAAGAATCCCCCACTCAGAGCGCAACCGCATTAAAACAAGTACGGTTCGGACGGTCTGCATCTGCACCCCTGTCGCCTGATGTTCAGTCGGCTTTTGAAGAGAAGTTCAAGATGCCCATCATTGAGACCATGGGGTTGACTGAAACGGCTGCCCAGATCCTCTCCAATCCATTGCCTCCCGGCATCCGCAAGATCGGCTCACCCGGAATTGCCTTTGGAAATGAAGTGATAATCGCAGACGAAAAACAAAATGAATTGCCCCGTGGCACGGAAGGCGAGGTTCTGGTGCGCGGTCCCAATGTCATGCGGTATTATCTGAAAAATGCTGAGGCCACCGCAGAGACCATCACAAAACAAGGATGGTTGCGAACTGGTGATCTCGGAAAGATGGATGATGATGGCTACGTTTACATCACCGGCAGATTGAAGGAACTGATCATAAAGGGCGGTGAAAACATTGCCCCTCGAGAAATTGACGAAGCACTGTACAGCCACAGCGACGTTATCGAAGCTGCCGCTTTTGCATGTCCCTGTAAACAATACGGAGAACGGGTCGAAGCAGCAGTTATGATTGCGGAACAGGCGAATGTCTCCGAGAAGGAGCTTCTCGAACTATGCAACGCACGATTGGGAAAATTCAAATCACCGGACCGTATTCATTTCCTGCCCGAATTGCCTAAAGGACCTTCCGGTAAAATACAGCGCATGAAGCTCGCTGAGTTGCTGTTCTAATCGACCGGGCGTTGGCAACCCGCCGCAGTTTGGTAAGTAAGGCGAGAAACTCCTTACTAGAGATGACAGGTCTCCATGAATCTAGAAGACTTTCGCGAGCCATTCTTCAAATGAATAATTTCCAAGGCAACTGAATATCCCCATCGGCAACAGAACTTGCATTTGACAAGATCGGCTTTCAGCAGTCGATGAATTGTTCAAATTCTAGGAATGCCATGTCATATGAAGTTTACCCCCCGGTGGCATACTTCGTTTAAGTCAGAAGAAAAATACATCGCTGAAATGACAAATGCAGAAAAGCTGAGCGTGTTGATCGCCGAAGAGAACTGGCAGGCGGCAGCGGCACTTCTGAAGCGCGAGGCCGGCAGGGCATCTGCGCCCGCGAGTATTTTCTATAATCTGGCCAAAGTGCTCGAAGTCGATCAAAAGTGGAGGCAATCGGGCAGATGGCTAAGGAAAGCGATCCGGATCGATCCGACTTATCAATTAGCCTGGTTTGAATTGGGCAGATGGGCCCTCGACCAACGTGATTTTCAACAGGCCCTGGAAGCGTTTCTAAAGGCTTCTGAATTAAACCCCGAAGACAAAGATGCAAAGCGGAATACCGCCCGTTTAGCGCTACGCCTTGGACAATGGGAAGAGGCGCGTGAACACTGGAAGTCATTTTCAGACTTAGAAGCAGATCAAGCCCGCTATCGCATAGCAGCGGAACTCAGAGAATACACCGACGATCTGCAGGTGGCATTGCTCGAAAACAAAAAGGCACGAGCCGCGGTGATCAAGACGCTGTCACGAACGGCCAAAGGCAAGATTCCACTCACGCTCGGTTGAAGCGTATCAGTTGCGTACGTAGCCATTCTCGGCGTTGCTCGCGGATTTTGCGAAGAAAAAAACACAGGCCTTTCGCTGCACCTCATCGCGATATCCGTTTCGTTCCGCCTTCGCACATTTGAACATGAAAGCGGACGGCAGGGAAAACTCGGAAACACACGCAACTTCCTCAATGCCGGATGGATAATTGCTCATCATCCAGACGACACATTGTTCACGCCGTTGCTCTCTTGTGGACATCTCTGTGGAAGCAGCCAAGGACGGGCTGAGAACCAAGATAAGACACATTAGAATCCGAAAACACTGCATGTCATAAAAGTGTCATGAAGCCTTGAGCCTTGTAAAGGCCTATTGTTTGATGCGTTTTCGATATACCCCAGTTTCAAGCTGTAACGCTTCTTGAAGTAGCCTGTTTTCCTCAATTTCACCGGATGTCATAGTTCCGATATCAATTTCAACAGGACTTTTGGGAACTGGAATGACTTGCGCAACGGGTGTTCCAGCCGCAATCGTGCCTTCGAAGCCGTCGGCCAATATTGCAGGAAAATGCACATAACCATGCTTGAAGCTACTGCAATCCACGCGACCGCTAAGGGTGTTGAATGGCAGATCCGGCCGGTTAAGGGGATGCACAAACAGTAAATCCCAACCCTCCGACACCTCTAACGTCCAGAAGTTCATGAACTTGATGATCAGTGCTTTGCTGGTGTTAAAGGGCGCGCCTTCACCCTGCTCTGGAACATGTATCCCTATGGGCGAACGGCTGATGGCAGCGTCTTCAAGAATTGGTGGGTCCCAATCCCACGAAAGTTCGCCATCCTTGACGTATAGATCTGTCGCCAACGGAAGCAGCAAACCCGACGAAAACGCATCAATAAAAGGAACGCAGTGTTTTGCGGTGCGAATTTCCTCGCCGCCTAGGGTCTCCGCTGACACCTTAGTGGGCATTGCCTTGAACCATTCAGGTAGAGAAGATGCTGCAAGAACAGGCTTGGGTAACAAGGTCTCAAGCTTGGGATGGCAACGCGCAATAATTTTCATGATTGTGTTTAGCGCGATTCACGTTTCAGGAAAAACGTATGCGCAACAGCCGCAATGACTGTGAGAACAATGATGACCGTACCAACTGCATTGATCACGGGCGGATGGCCATTCGGATTGCGCGCCATGGCCCCTATCTCTGTTGCAAAAGTGCAAGCACCACCTTTGGCAAACATGGTCGTGTTGTAGTTTTCCATTGAGGCAAGAAACGCAATAACTCCGGCAGACAACAGGGCTGGTAAAAGAAACGGTAATGTTATTCGGCGGAATACCCGGAAGGGCGATGCACCTAGGTCAAGTGCTGCCTCTTCCAGTTCCACAGGCTGACGTTGAAGGCGCGCCATAAGGATCAGAAGCGGATAGCCGGCAACAAATGTCGTCTGCGCCATGATGATAGTGAAGAGCCCAGCATTCACACCAAGTCTTCCCCAGAAAACCAATGCGGAAAGCCCAAGGACTACGCCTGGTGCCAGCATTGGTGACAATAATACCCACCAAAGAATACCATTCGCGCGACTGCGCCATCGAGTGAGAAGCACCGCTCCGGAAAGTCCCAGCGTAAGCGAAAGCGGCACAACAATCGCAGCGACCAATAGTGAGTTTTGAAAACAGGCGATAAAGCGATCTCGATCTAGGGCGCGTAATACACCATCGGCGCGGATCTGTTCCTCCGGCATCCAAAAGAAAGCGTACCATTTGTCGGTAAACCCACGCCAATCTGTAACAGAAGGCGGTGATGTATTGTTAAAGCTCGTGACGACCATCAGCATCAGTGGTGCAAACATGAATGCGAGAAACGCCCACATGTATGCATTCAAAATCCGTTGCGACGTCATGATTGAACCCTCGCAAAGTCTTTCAGTCTTGTGCGCATCACGTACATGAAAAGCGCCACAATCACGAAACACAGGAACGTGTAGGAGAACGAGTAGGCCGCACCCACGTTGGAATTCTCGGATTCGAAGAATTTATTGTAGATGGTTTGCGCAAACCACTCTGATTGTAACCCACGGGAAATGATGCGTGGCACAGAAAACGCCCCAGCGGCCAGCATAAATGTTGCGATACAGCCCACTGCGATGCCCGGCTTTGAATGGGGAATAATAATGCGCCAGTGAATACGCGCTTCGTTAGCGCCCAAATCACGGGCGGCTTCAATCTGATTTTTGTCCAGCGTGGACATCACATTGTAAATCGGAAAGACCATGAAGAGCACATAAGTATAGACGATAACCACGAACACGGTCATCGCAGAACGCTTGAATTGTATTGCCTCGCCCGCTTCCAAACTGATGACGCCCAGCCAGTCCAGCAGTGCATTTAGCAAGCCCTGGTTGTCGATGATTGACGTCCAGGCGTAGACCCGCATCAATTCAACAATTGCATACGGAATAAGAAGCCCAAGAAATAGCCAAACTGCTTTCTCGGGCGGGGTTGCCAGTGCCAGCTTGAATGCAATCGGGTAACAAACGAACAACGCGAGAGCCGTCGCAAATATGGCAAACAGGATTGTCCGCGTAAGAGTGGTGGCGCCAATACGCTCATAAACGACGCCATCCCTCTCGAAACGCAAGCCGACCATGGAATAGAACCACTTGGATACCTTTGCGTCTTCGATGGCTTTTTGTTCAGCAGACAGAGGAATGGCAATTGGCTCGACCAGAATTCCAAAATTGCCAAGTGTGAGGCCAGTGCTGTTGGCTTCGCGCTCCAAGAGTTCTTTATGGAGAACGCCAGCCATTTCGCCAACTTTCTTGGCAGTTTCAATTTGAACCTCTAGTGAATCTGTATCGCTAACGGTGAGCAGAGGAAGGTCATACAATTCGTTGAGCCACTCACTGCTTCCTTCAGAGCGGACCATCTGCTTTCGGGTGGTCGTTCTATCGCATTGAAGGATATATGGGCGTGTGGTGCCGCTATCGATATTGCCACCGGCTGATGGAACCGCCATTCCGGAAGCAGACGGAACTGCCATGCCGGAAGCGGAAGGCACCGCCACGCCGCCATCCGATGACGGTGCAGGCGAAGTACGGTTTTCCTCATCGGCTGCAAAGCGGTTCAAAACACCTATGCAGGTAAACGCATCGCGTTCGAGGTTAGCTGCGATCGAACTATCCAACTGACGCTTGGGCGGTGTCATTGCCCGCTCCAGCATCGTGACTTGCGGCAGGATGATCAATAACGCAGCCCAGATCGCTGTTGCCGCAAAGAACAGCGATACCAAACCAGTGCCGTATCCTTTTAGAAGTGATTTCATCCTGCGGCCAATTCTTCGCGTCCAGTCCGTGCGAGCGGTCCGGTTGGTAACACAATTGCCGCGTCTGAATTAAAGCCAATCGTCGTGTCTTCGTTAGTCTCAGAAAAAACAGGAGCGCCGGTATTAGTCATATGCATGGAGATCAGCTTGTCACTACCAGGTGAACCGGCACGCATTTGTAAGTTTACAAACGCGCCCTCAAGGTCTCTGCGTTCAAGCCGCGCACCCATTTCATTTTTGTATTTCTTGGTTCGCCCACTTTTCTGGAACGCCACACTTTCGGGTCGCACAAATAGGATTGCCTCGTCGCCAATGCCAAGCTTTGACGGATTGCGGCCTAAAAGTTTTCCGTAAGGCGTGTCAAGGAGTGCAAGTTCTTTATCGAGTTTTTCCACCTTGCCTGAAAAATGATTTACCTCTCCAACGAAACTCGCAACAAAGGCCGTTTGCGGGTTTGAGTAAACGTCGTCTCCACTGCCCACTTGTTCGATCCGTCCCTCGTTCATAACAGCAATACGGTCGGACATGGTGAGGGCCTCACCCTGATCATGGGTGATATAAATGAAAGAGACGCCGGTTCTTTCCTGGATTGACCTGAGTTCGGCGCGCATGTGTTGACGCAGTTTCAAGTCAAGTGCCGACAGGGGTTCATCGAGCAAAAGGACTGCTGGTTCGACCGCAAGAGCGCGGGCAATCGCCACCCGTTGGCGCTGACCACCGGAGAGTTCCGTTGGTTTTTTGTCTGCTTGGTCTGAGAGGGCAACAAGATCGAGTAATTCTTCCGCACGTTTGCGGCGGGATAATTTTGAAGCACCACGGGCTTCCAATCCAAACGCCACATTTTCCCATACGGTCATCAGTGGGAAAAGCGCGAGGTTTTGGAAGATCAATGCGGTCGGACGGTTATTCGGACCTTTCCCGACCTGATCTTCGCCACCGATCAGCACACGCCCCTCGGATGGATCAACAAAGCCTGATACAGTTCTAAGGATCGTGGTTTTCCCGCATCCTGACGGACCGAGAATTGAGAAGAACTCACCTGCTTCAATGGTCAGATTGGTTGGATAAACCGCAGTGAAGCCATTCGGATAGGTTACTGACAGATTGTCGAGGATGATTTCCTTGCCGCGCATAAAACCGGGCCTGCTGTTATGAGGAGAAAAGTCAAGGGGCCCAAGAACGGCCCCTCGTTTTTGGTCTGCACTTGGTTATGCGTTGGTGATGATGTCCACATATTCATTGCGAACCGGCGCAAAGAACGGTGTATCAGCTTGCCACCACCACATGTTGCTCAGAACGTCAGAAGTGTAGACGTCGTTAAACTGCTTCTTAAACTCTTCAGAAGCGAAGTCAGCGGCACCAGCCACAGCCGAGTTGTAGCCTGTGTTGTTCGCAAACATGCCACCGGTTTCCGGCTTCAACATGAAGTTCATGAAAGCGACAGCCTGATCTTTGTTTTCAGCAGCCTTCAACACGCCAAAGCTATCGAGCCATGTGATGATGCCTTCTTTAGGTGCACGGTAAACAACGTTTGAGTTTTCGCGGTTCAGCAGAAGACCAGTTGTGTCCCAAGTCTGGCCGATGACACATCCCGCATCGTTAAAGGCAGCAGTTGCTTCCGTCGCGTTGTTCCAGAAAGCACCGAAATGGTCTTTACGCTCAAGCATCCACTTCACACAAGCGTCCCAAACGCGGCGCATGTCTTCTTCAGATTTGTAAACATCAAGCATACGGTTTGATGGCACTTCGCCGATTGCATCAAGATAAAGGCCAACACCCATTAGAACTGATTTCTGACGGAATGCGGATTTTCCTTCAGTGCCGTCACGGAAGAGATCAGAGTAGGAAATTTCTCCATCCGCGATGTTGAGTGTGCCGCGGTCAAGCGTGATGCCCTCAGTGCCCCAGTCAAACGGAAGCAGGATTTGTTCACCTTTAAACATGCCACCGAGTGTTGCGCTGTCACGCAGGAAGGATGGAATAACGGCATCAACGTTTACAGCGTCGGGGATCGGTGCAAAGAAGCTTTCACCGCTGTCATCGACGTAGTTGGCTGAGTTAGTGATTGACGGGAAAACGATATCGAAACCCTTACCGCCAGCAGCGCGAACGGTGCTTTCTGCCTCATCGTTTGAACCATATGTGGTCAGCTCGAGCTTGATACCTGTTTCTTTTTCAAATTTCTCGGCGATGTTTGGTTGAACATAATCCTGCCAGGCAAACACTTTTACGGTGCCGGAAGATGCGAGCGCATCATGGGCGCGCAACACAGCAGGCGTTGCGATCAGGGCAGCGGAACCCTTAAGAACGTTACGACGGGTGATAGTCATGATTTGTATCCTCTACGGAATGCGAAATTGCATTGCGCGCGAAGCGTTAAAACCGAATTGTAAAGGCTGCTTGTCAGTTACATTGCAGTTTTGTGACATACACAGAAAAGGCAAAAGCGGAGTGTTTCACACTTGCCCAACCCAAATTCTCGGCAATCCTATCCAATAAGCACCTGATCACTCAAAAATCGGACTGTAACAGGTAAAGCACTGTGAAAATTAATCATGGATTGCCCAAAGTCTTCGGGGCACTAAAAATATTCCCGTACGCCATACCGGGCTTAATAATCTAAAATCTCAAAAACAAATCAGGAGAAATTTGGTAGCGGGAGAGGGACTTGAACCCCCGACACGCGGATTATGATCGGGTTCAGGAGGGTTTTCATATCAAATCATAGTTGCGCATAAGTCATTGAAATAATTTAATAATTGACAATATCAGGCTCCATACGCTCTCATAGGAATGCACCCTTAACAGCAACATTCTGAGCCTAAGATGAGCCTAAAGCCACTAACTGATCTAACTATCCAAAAGCTATCCGTTCCGGAGAGCGGACAGCGGGTTGTCTATGAACCTTCCGGTCTTGGTGTGCGGGTTTCACAAGGCGGAACAAAATCATTTGTCATTCAACTTGGAGATCGTCGCAAACGCAAGACGCTTGGCAGATACCCGCGTATGAGTCTCAAGGAGGCCCGTGCTGCCGCCTTACAGCTACGAAACGATCACGACCCCACGTATGAAGATAAACCATCCTCTGTGGTCATTGATGCGTATCTGGAAGCCTGTTCATATAAGAACACGCCAAAGACTGTGACGGGTTATCGAAAGATACTCCGTACCTATTTCCCAAAGGGTAACATCCAATCGATTGATCGAAAGCGATTGGTTTCTGTTCTGCGTGATTTAAGTGACCGTCCCGGACAACAGCACCATGTCACAGCCATGTTCCAGATTTTCATGAACTGGTGCGTGAACAATGGCTATGTCGATTACAACCCAATCGCGGGTTTGAAAAACCAAGGCCGCAAAGGAGTGCGTGACCGCATACTGGATGATCACGAGCTGAAAGCCATCTGGAATGCTCTACCGGAAGATCGATACGGCACATACGTGAAACTGCTAATCCTGACTGGCCAGCGGCGCGGGGAAATCCCCTTCATTAGGATAAGTGGCGATACCGCTCACATTGACGGTGCGCATACCAAGAACCGCCGCAGTCATTCCTTTCCAGTTGGTCCATTGACGAAAGAACATTTTGAACCTGTAACATGGAATGGTTGGGGTAAATCAAAACGGCGGCTGGAAGAAGAAACAGGGGTGGTCAGTTGGACCTATCACGACCTCCGACGCACCTTCGCTAGCAATCATGCGCGGCTAGGAACTCAAATTCATGTAATCGAGAAAATGCTCAACCATGTATCCGGAAAAATCTCTGGCGTGGCCGCAGTCTATAATCGATACAGCTACATGGATGAAATGCGCGAGGCTTGTTTGAAATATGAGGATTGGCTAGAAGTTATCATTAAATAATGTCTTTGATCCAAGTTGTTTCCTTCCCAAGAAATGACCTGGCTCCACGAATACAGTTACTCCTGTTTGATTGCAGCAGGCCGATAGTCGAAAAACTTATTGTAATTTGCAAATCTCTTTAGACTGTTACAATAGTCGACCTCCCCTGCGAAACTGACCAACTCAAGATAGCCCTCGCTGATTGGCTGAAAACCGCTCTTGTCAACAGGAACAAAAACTGGCTCAAGGGCAATTTCGTTCTCTCTGGATATTTGACCTGCAACCAGCGAAACTGTGCTTTCAGCCAGCGGTTGATCAGTCTCTGTGTAGGGTGTCACAGGCTCCGAACCGTCAATTTCAACAAATGCAACGTTGCCTACAGGTGGCCACCTAAAACCATCCAATATAGGTTCAAAATCAAAGCCGGTACCCAACCATAACTCAGATGCAGTTAAAAAGTTTACTCGTGCTGGCCTTCCCATTAGATAGGAACCACTAAGTGATATCAAACAATCTTCGCATTCAAACCAACCAACAATTGAATTCCTAAAATTGAGCTTGAAATTACCCGTCAATTCTAAGCGTCCTATGTAAACGTCGCTTATATTAACTTCCGTTCCATCGGGGATTGCATCCTTCTCGGAGAGCGCGATTAATGCTGATAAAGCGATTATTGGATTGTCATCCTTTAGCAAAGGAATCAATGAAGCGATGACATTGTTACCAATTTCAGGCGACCTGATGAGGTCAACAATAGCAAATATTTCAGAAGTTGTGCCTACCTCCTTCAGAGGTTGTTCCCTTCCTTCAAGCCAACATTCACGACCTGCACCACGAATGTTACTAAGTCCAGCGGACCTGTCCGGTATCGTTGAAGAGCCTCCTAATCTGTTTCGCAGTTCCGAGACCATAGATAAGGCCAAAAGTGCATTCTGTTTGGAGAACTGGGCAGTTTGTTCGCTTATCTTTTTATTCTGTTCAAATAGTAAGACCGATCCGGTAAATGTGCCAAAAGCCAAGAGAATTGCTGCACAAGTTCCAATCACCCAGCGATAAAAACCCGTCCAAGCATACCAGCTTACCGCTGACTTAACTGCTTCAGTTGCATGCCCGATTGCTTTTTCTCTATTTCCAGTCGAAGCATCTTCTACGGCATTAATTGTTGAATGGGCTATTGTTTCCAACGATCCTTCCGTCTGTCCAAGCAAAGAACTTAAAATTCGATCGCGGAAGAACAATACAATGACTAGTAGTAAAACGAGGACAGAAGCTGCACCAAATGCGACTGCAGCCAAATCAAGAGCTCTATTTTCAGCGACACCCCAAACTCCTATAGCTATTGGCACAATTGTGAAAACCGCTACAAAAAACCCCGTCCAAAAAAATTGATGTTTTTGCAAATTACACCCTGAAAAACTTTGTACTAAAGCCAGTATAAAGAATAATCTGTTTAAGGTAAGTCTTTGCTGGCACCGAATACAAATCAATTCTGAATTGCAAACATTATTGTGAAATGATGCACTATGGCTAACTTGCCAATATCGGGATTTCTGAATAGCCTTGAAGAGCTTAGGCATTAAGTCGAAACCTGAGTATCGCGATACTCCAAATTAGGAGTATGGCGATGAGCTTACTATCAAAGAAACAGGTGTTGAAAATGATCCCTGTCAGTACTGCAACTCTTCAACGGTGGGAACATGCTGGTGTCTTTCCCAAACGATTTCATATCGGTGGAAATGGTGCTTGGCAAAAAGCCTTCTGGAAAGAGGATGAAGTACTGCAATGGATTGAGGAAAACGCCGCTGCGAGGTAACTCGTGACTACTCCGGTGACGGAGTTAAAGGGGCGATCTTCGGATCGCCTCTTCTTTCTAAAATTCAAAGCTTCTCCTAAGTGCTTTCAACTAATAGGCGCATGTCAAACATACATCATCTTCATACAAAACATTGCCCTTACAATCGGGCGTATCACATTTAACTCGTTTAACCGCAAAAGATTTGTCACAGATAAAGCAATATAAGTTTGTTGAAGTTGGCGATTTGGGTTTCAAAACTGCCAGACGTGTTTCAAACCCAGCGTCCCTGTTTGCAATTGAAAGACACTGCGGACAAGAATATCGTCTTTGCTTTTTATCAATATGAAAATACTTTTTCACTTTAGCGGGTTTTAGTAAGTTGATCGCGGCCTCCATCTCCCAACAAACCGTATTACGTGTAAATTCATAAGCTCCAAGATGCGCTACCGGCATTCTGTCCAAGAATTCGCTTCTATCTGTAGGCCAGTGATTTTGAGGAAATAGCTCAGAGTGCATCTCCAAAATCAACTCAACTAACTGAGATGGGCCGATTGATACATCTTGTGCAGTCGAGTGGGTTATCTTGTTCCTCATTTTTCTTATCTCTTCAAACTTGGAACGGAATGTATCGGATAATTCCTTATTAGTGAAAGTCGAGATCATTCTTATTAGATCTTGAGCATCTACAGATTTGAAGTCACTAAAAAGTATATTTCCTTCTGCACTAATGCCGGAGAATTTTGCTGTTGTGTCTTGTATCAATAAATATGGTGTTACTTCAGCAATATAACCCTTGAGTGATAGCTCGACACCTTGCTGCATTATCGTGGCTGCCGTGAGCAAAATTCTACGCGATGCAGACCAGTACTCATCCTCGGTCTCTTTGTCATACTCATTATAGCCATCAGAGATTGTCGTCATAAGATTTGCGACTTGATCCCAAGCCAATTGCAAATGGTCTAGGCCTACGTCCAAAAAATCTCGATGACTTGGAATATCTGATACAGCCATGATGGTACCATTGATTACCTTTGATTGTCGTTGCCATCTTCTAGTAGTTTGATTGCTTCGCGCTCTTCTTGATAATCGCTGATAATCCGACGCACTCGATTAAGTTCTGCCAACGCGTCGTCATCAATTTTTACTTCTGAATTCTCTTCTTCATCATCATCAGATTTAGGTGGAGCAACAAAGTCAACGTCTCCGCCATTCTCACCAAATTTGACGAGTTTATCTATGGACTTCTCAAGAGCATTTTTAACATCCCCTCTTGCATTTTTGGGGATTTGGTCAGCCAGTTCCTTGTAAATAGCATCAAGTCCCTCCTGTCGCCGTTTGTTTTCCATCTCAGCAAGCTCGTTCTCCATTACCTCTGTGAGAAGTCTTTTCTGACGAAGTTCTTCGCGCGTAATCTGAACAGACATGACTTCTTTAGCCATACCAGTAAGATGCTTGCAGATCAGAGCTAGCAATGCAGACACCGCCGCTGTTGCTGAAAGAACCAAAATAATCGATCCATTCGATGTGCCAATAACGCGGGTATCTTCGGGAGCCTCACCGACAAGCATCCCCAAACCACGTACTATGTGAAACCAATCTTCAGCAGAAGTCTTCCAGTCCTTTATGTCATTAATTGCAGCCTCGTTTCTAAAACCGACACGCACCGTAATCCGATCCTCAGCAGTTTCAAACGTATCGACTTTTATTCCCATTTCACTTACAGCTGAGCTATATGCTGTTAGTTGGTTATGAACATTATTTATCTTGGTCACCGCATCCTGAATTGCATTCAAAGTAGTGGCAGGATCGTAGGTAGTTGTAATTACAGTTTCCCGTACATAATCAACGCCGTCATACCCGATTAGATTAGACACTCCTTGCTGCCCTAAGAAACGTAACTGTTGAAGGTTCAATTCGCCAACTTTCATCGCAGAAAGGAAATCTAACAATTCGTTTAGCGGTTCTTCCAGTGGCTGCGTGGCTCCCTGATTAATATTATTTTGCAACACCCTTTGGAGAGCTTGGTATTTTGCTGCCAACTGACTGTGGTTCAAATCAAACCAGTTCGATAATTCAAGAAGCTCCAACACGTTCATTTTTACGATCCAATCATACAATCACTACTACACACACAGTATGTGTACGCCGTGTGTGTAGCCGTTCCATCGTATTGCGGTTCATGTAACTCTAAAGTCAGACAACGGTACCCACGACTCCATACTATATTCCTTGTCCTATGAATTAAGAACAAGAAATATTGAATTCCCCAATATGCCCAATGCTCTTCCTAATCGAATGCTTACACAGTCGATATCAAACAATGTTTTGACATCTATTCGTATTTTTCATTCTATTACTTCATCCATTTTATTTTTGTGTGGGAGGAAACATTGAGAGTAGAAATCAAACACAGCGAACAATCAAAAGGGATGATTAGCAAAACCACGTTCTTTCGAACGGACTTCAATTTCATTTTCTCGGAAGAAGAAAAAGGGATCATCGCTGAAGCTGATCTGGGTCCATATACATTTCTGGAACGCGAGCCACCTTTTGACAGCAAAGACTATGGTGAACCCGACAAAGCCTATGAATATGAAGTGACGCTCCGAAAGTTGCTCAATGATGGCGGGTTTCATCATGCCTCGCCAAGCCGCCGACAAGCATGGGATTTCACCAGAAACGTCAAAGAGCAACTTCCAACCTTGAAAGCTGTCTTGGACAAATACGCAGGCATAGCACTGGAGAACGAAAGCATCGAACTCTAGGCAGCGGCTAGATGGAAAACCTCTTCTTCATTGTACTGCTGGCGGTCGTTTGCGTCTTCGTTCTGTTTCGTCTTTTTCCTTCGCTGGGCAAAACTCGAAAAGAGAAAATAGAAGATGAGTTCGTTGAACGCACTCATGCGCTCTACAAACAGGCCTGCCAAATTGATGCCTTTGATACCGATGCTTTCATAAAGATTGCCAATGCAACCTTTGAAGATGGCAAAGTGAGAGCGGCGGCTCTGGAGTTATTTGCAAGAGAAGAAGTCGCCAAACCTGATCCACCACCGGAGATCGTGACTGGCATAGAAGGCGGGAGGTATCGCGACTATCTCGAACGCTACATCAACCAAGGTCAGGATGATGAACGAAACAATGTCTTAGTTGGTTCGCTCTGTCATGTATTGGAACCGCTCGACCGTATTTGGGATGATGATGGTATCTTCAATGCCAGACAACGCATAACCCGTGAAGAGGTTGTGACTCTGATGGCTCGTACTTTTGAAGTCGAGCCACGCTTTGAAAGCACAAGGCAACAATTACTTGCGAATCTCATGGAGAATGGTGGGAAGAATGCGCTTCAATATCGGGACGATGATTATCCATACGCTTATCTGAAAAATACCCCACTTGAGAAACTCGAATACCGTGCCACGATGGTTCCTTGGAATAATCGGGAAGCTCATACATTGGTCCTTGGCGGTTCTGGCTCCGGCAAGACCACCCTGTTCAAACATCTGATTGCCAAGCTTCTGGAAGAAGACTGTTGTGTGGTGGTGATGGATAGCCAGAGCCAGGTCATCGAAGAACTGGCTCATCTCAAGCTGAATGAAAGCGATGTTACATGGCTTTCACCTGAAAACGCCCTGGCACTCAATCCGTTTGATATCGATCCGAAAGACCAAAGAGATGAGACTGTCATCAATAACAAGATTTCGCTTTTGGAGTTCGTCGTTGAAAACCTGATCGAAGCACCCATGACACCGCGCCAGAAGAACCTCTTCTACTTCTGCACCCAGTTGGTACTGGCGATACCGGGCGGGAACGTGAAGACGTTCAAGGAAGTTCTGAAAGACCCGTTTGTCTATTCTGACACGATAGAAACACTGGATGAAACCGCACGGGATTTCTTCTTCAAGGAACTGAAAGAGCAAAGTGGTAATCGCAAAGGCAACAGCTACGACAGCACCCGACAGGAGCTGGCCTATCGTCTGGATGGTTTAACCAAACAACCTACGTTTCGCCGGATATTTCAGACGAAGGAAAACACCTTTGATTTCTTCGATGAAATGCAAAAGCGAAAACTCATTCTTTTGGATACCAGTCAATCACTGCTCGCTGATGATAGTCCAACCCTTGGCCGCTTCTTGATCGCCAATGCACTGCAAGCCTGTTTTCAACGGGTACACAAGAAGCAGATGGATCGTCCAGTCTATTTCTTTGTTGATGAAGCACATGAGTATTTTGATGAGAAACTGGAGCGGATGCTGCTGCAAGCGCGCAAAGCAAATGTAGGCATGGTGCTGGCCACACAGGATTTAAGTCGGGCCACTAAAGCAGGGATTGCCGATACCCTGATTGGGTCAACCTCTACTCAGATTGTAAGCAAGGTAATTGCAGGTGATGCCAAGCGGTTGGCACCTGCCATGAAAACCAATGCCGAGTTTATAACCGATCTATCTGATCACACTTTTGGATATTTCAGTGGGCAAGATATCGTATCAATCCAAGTGAACGGCGACCCGCTTTCGCAAGTTGCTAAACGTGGCGATCTTAATTCGCTGAAGCGCAGTATAGAATTTCGATATGGCCCAAAACCGGAAATGCCAACGTTTGATCCTAAGCCAAATGCAGATACGGAAAGCGTAAATTCAGAACCGACTGTTGAGGACACCTCTACGTCTTCCGAACAAAACCGAGCTGAGGAAAACAAGCCGCCTGTTGCAAAGCAAAAGCCAGACAAACCAATCCAGCAAAAACCTCAGAAATCGCAGCCGAAACCAAAAGCGCATAATAAGCCAAAGCAAAAACCACCTATGATCCAAAATGAGGTTCAAGACATCGAACCGGGTGACCAGTTATAAACTGGTGAATGAAGAGACAAGACCGCTTGGGTCGTCGGTTGTTCACGACACACACCGAGAATCCTATTCCAGATTACAAACCTAATGAACGGCAGCTGCAATGGATGCAATTTCTGAACCTGCATGGCTTTGCTTCATCACTCTATTTGCACGAATACACGGCAGATACTCATCGGTGTCCGCAAACCAGCAAACGGATGTTACGCAAGCTCTTTGATGGACAGATGATCTATCGTCCACGCCAGCAACGTGAAACCGAAAACGCCGATGGCAACTATCACGTTTATGCACTCACTAAAGCCGGGATTAATTATCTGAAAGAAGAGGGATTATGGTTAGAGGCGCATAAACCAACTGGTGGGTGGGTTCATCAATACATGGTTTCTTGTATCACGGCATCCATTCACATCCTCTGCAACCGTGAGGGGTATCATTATATTCCCGGTCATGAGATTACACCGTCATTAACAGCTGAAGCACAGTTCACATGGGGCAGCAAGGAATACAGCTACAACATCATTCCAGATGCGCTCTTTGCCATTCAATATCCCACTGGATACGTCGCCTATGCGCTCGAAGCTGATCGTGGAACTGAACCAAATGACACTGCATCACCTTATCGAAAATCCATCCGCCGCAACATCAAGCAATATGCATACTTGGTTGGCAATCAAGCATACAAATCTGCGTACCGTCTGAATTGTCCTTTGATCGTTCTCAACGTGATGGTGTCTAAGCGCAAAGTGGAAAATGCTTTGACCATCATCCAAAAGGAAGTAGGTGACTGCCCTTATTTGGCATTTGGATTGGCACCAGAATTCAAAACACCTTTTAAACCCCCAGCCAAATTATTGGAAAGTCTCTTTATTGAACCCTTGCATCGCTCAGGATTAAAGCCTTGGACGATTAAGCAAGTCCAAAAGAAAAGTTGGTTTCGTTACAAAAAGTGAACTTGGCTCATACCACCACAAATCATGGCACGTCCCGCTAATAGTTCTTCATAGCAAACGGTGACGAACCTATATTTTGCTGCTGTCATCTTCTCGTCAAAACACAAGGAGAAACGACATGACAAAAGGCAAACAACCCCTACGAAATTGGCTCGGAAGAAAAGCCTTCGGTGCTGCAAAAGCGGTTGGTGGACTAACCGTTCAGATTGTCGATGAGACGCTCTATGCAGGTCTCAACAGCATTCCCGGCAACGATCCGCTGAAATCAAACACAGAAATGGCTCGTGAACTTGATGAGTACAAACGCTTGACTGGGAGAAAATGAGATGTCTTCAAGACGCACTACTCCCAAGCGTGACTTTTCCGCCACTCATGTGACCCGCACCAAACGCGGAAAAACTCGATACTATCAGAAGAGTTCTCTTCGCAGGAAAATCAAGAAAGGTTTGAAAAGGCAAGGATACTCCAAAAGGGTTCGAAGACATGCAACCAAATCTGGTTGGGCATGATACAAGGGCGGGGAAATCCCGCCCTTTTTAGCAAGAAAAACAACCTACTAAATTCAAATATCTCAGAATACAAAAAATATTATAAATAGCAGTTGATAAATGTCATAATATTTATACATATTATTATGTCTATTAAAATTTACGGAGAGTGCTATGAAGGTGACAATTGATATTGCCGGGTTCTTTTTTGAACGTGAAGTAGAAATTAGCGAGGGCGCAACTGTTCGAGAAGTAATGGAGAAAGCTGTATCCGAAAACGGAGCAAATGATTCAAAGTTGTTCTTTGATACCGAAGGTCTGTTTGTTGATGGCATTTACGTTGTGCACTCAAACGGTTCAGCTGAATCTCGACAAAATCGTTCCCGTATTTATGATGATGGCGCGTATGGTTTCATTGATGATCCAGTCAATTTCGAAAATGGGAAATTTGTTCCGGCTGATAATAGTTCCGGTTATGATGGCGCAGTGGTGGCGTGGCAATATTACATATATGACGACAAGTCGGTCGACTTGAACAGGGCCAATGGAACTGATCGAAAGGTGGTCTCCTTCACCAACTCTGACAGTGAATACCCATTGAAAGATGGATATACTATCGTTTGGCGAGCAATCCTTTTGCAGCTAAAGCCAAATGGTGTTGTGAAAATGAAATCTGGACGGCCAATGTTGCCGGAAATGAGTTAGCGAATACGCGGCCATTGATGGCTTTACCATCAAGGGCCGCTCACCAAATATAATTTTTAAGAACTGCCAACTATCTCACTCTGACTTTGCCTGAGAAACTGCCACTATTTCCTGTATCACGAACGCACTTTCCTTTAGCGGTTCCAGACTTGAAGCTCCCATCCTTACTGAATTTGAGCGTGACCGTAACCGTCGATTTCTGATTGCAACCCTCTCTTCCGCCAATGCCAGCTGTTGAGAAATTTGCTGTTCCAAAGATCTTAGTCTTTGATGCACCCTTGGTTTGGGTGGAACCAATGACCGTGGTTCGCCCACTACTTCTAAGTGTGATCTTGTCACCTGAAACGGAAGCAGCAATTGGCCAAGGGAACTTGGTTTGAACTTGGAGATTGTAGCTGCCGTTTGGTGCTGCGACTAAGGGTGCAGGCACCGAGTACAATGCAAACGCGAGTACTCCGATAAGTGCTTTTTTCATTTGCCTACCTCCATAATGTCGTGCCTCCGAAACGGAACTTATCGCCTCGTGCTCGGATGGTGCCGCAACGCCATGGAATGCCGCGCCAGTCTCCCGCAGGAGCGAAAAATGTACACATACGATCACCTTCTATGCGCCATTCACCCTTGCCGGATTGTCCGACCTTACTGCGCCAACGCAAGGTTCCGTTGTTGGCATAAATGACTTTGCCAATTCGATTGCCGCGAAGACGATAATTTAAATTCTTGCCAATAATCTGCTGTTTGATTTCAGTGCCAGTAAGCTGTTGGGCATTTACACCCGAGGTTGCAAGCGGCGCCGCAACCAATAGAGTTGAGGCAAACGTAAGAGAATATTTCAAGGGCATGATGTTCCTTTCCAACCGGAATAGCCGGCTCTTTTGTCACCATCAAAGTGAACAAAATGGCCAATTCTGTTCAAGGAAGGAAAACCCTTGAATCTGCAATGTATTTACGTTGATTTACCCTACTGAGAGGTATACCCTTAGACTTTAGGAATAGCAGAAAAAGCGCTATTTCAATAACTTATATGATAGACTGAACAGAATTGGCCATTATGTTCAGTCCAAAAATCAAACCATTCAAAAACCCCGGCTTCAGCCTCTACACCAAAGATGGTCAGCCGAAATATCTCAACCAATCGGAACGACAACGGTTCATAGAGTGTGCTGATCAATGTGAACGGTCTATTCGTTTGTTATGCCTCACATTGCTATTTAGCGGCTGCCGGTTATCAGAAGCCCTGAACCTCACGAAAGAGAGTGTTCTTACACCAGAGCAAGCCTTATCAATACGATCCCTCAAGAAACGGAAAGCAGTAAGCTTCCGCCAAATACCAATACCCAAAAATCTAGTTCATGAATTATCAAGCCTTGGCCAAGAACGACCAAGCAGCCTGTTTGTATGGAAACGAACCCGAGCACTGCACTACGTGAAAATAGTAATGCGCATGGCGGATATAAATGGAGTTCGAGGAACAGCCCGTGGCTTACGCCACACATTTGGAGCGCATGGTATCCATTGCGGTATTCCAGTTACTCTACTTCAACGTTGGTATGGGCATTCCAAACTAGAAATGACAGCGATCTACACACAAATCCTAGGGCCAGAAGAACGAGAGATTGCTAAGAAGATGTGGGAAACAAATCGATGACGTTCAGCAAAAAACTGCCAAATAAGTATTACCAAGTTGGGCGAGACCACTCTCTGGACTTGGTTAAACCCTGCGAGCCAAGCCTCTGTGTGTTCTTCCTGCTAGACGCATACTGTATCAGTTGCTTCAACTGAAGAGCAAAACTGAATTCAACCAAAACACTGATCATCAGCAATTTGCTGCTTAATCATGTGTTGAATATCAGCTTCTAAATCAGCCTTATATTCAAGCAATAATTTCGCACCAAGCTTGCATCGTATTTCTTTAGCGCCGCTGTCTGCTTGATTTTCCATAGCATCCGCATATTGGTTCACGATGCTTTCAAAATCAGTGCTTGTTGAGGTCAGTTCTTGTTCCATCGGTTCTTTAATGATTTTCGGCGCTTCGTCAGAAGGGATTGGCTCACTATAAGCCAGTTCATTTGTATCGGAAGGTTGATTGTATACTGCGTAGAGATTGGCTGGTTGTGGCTCAGAAGTGAAGCAAAACAAATGTGATGGATTTCCATCCATAAAACACTGATCAGGCCCGATAGAAATGTATTCGGTAGGTTTGCCGTTAAGTGTCGCAGGATATCTCCCGGCATATTGCACCTTGGTGGTTCCTCCAGTCGGCCATTTGAAATTCATGACGCAGTTCTCCGAGATCATACAATCGTTTGTGGTTGTACACTTCTTTTGAACCGCCAATTTTTCGTTACGCCAGACTTGGCAGAATCCGTACTGCAACGATTGTTTTATCGCTTGCTTACGCTCTCGCTCTGCCTTTTTCCGATCAATACTATTGCGAACACCATCAATGATGTCGCCTTGGAATTCGTTGAGCAATCCACGAAAGAAATCGCGAGCCTCATTGGCTGATCCGACAGAAGGCATGCCTGCGCCAACTAAGCACAATCCAAGTAATAAGCTGAGTAGCCTTCTCATTAACCCCTCCCCTGTGTAGACTATATCTAAGCACTGGAAACCAATGAACTCAACTGTTGAGGTGTCCAGTCCGCGATGGGAGGTGAAAATGGTCCGCGTAAAAACTCTTTGTCTGCTGCTCCTCTCCATAATTGTCGCGAGTATGTTAACGCACTCTGCTAGTGCGTTCGGCCTTACTATCCATAAACCGTCAATCCTGAAGAGCGTCGATTGCGCTGAAATCGGCTGTGTTCACCAAGTTCTTACGGAAGCTGAACGGCAACGAAAACTTAAGGCCGTTCAACGTGAGATACAAAGACGACAGCGTGCCGCTGAGCGCGAATTACGAAAGAGACAGCAAGCGCAGAGAGATGCTGAACGTCGTAAGCAACAAGCAATTGCTCGACAGCAGGAACGCGAACGTCAGAGACGGATTCAAGAAGTTCAACGTGAGATCGAAAGACGCGAACAGCAGCAGGCAAAGGCAGCCGAGCGGGACCGCCAGCGAAAGCTAAGCGTAGTACGAAAAGAATTAGCTAAGCGCCAGCAGCAAGAAAAAGAGCGTCAGCTAAGAGCCGCTGAACGTGAATTGGCGAAACGCCGCCAACAAGAAGCGGAACGACAACGACAGGCTCAACAGCGAATTGAGCAACTGAACCAAAGAGAACGTGAAAAGTTACTCAGGGATGCTCAGCGCGAGATCGCTAAGCGCCAGCAACAGGAAAAGGAACGTCAACTTCGAGCGGCGGAACGTGAGCTAGCGAAGCGTCATCAGCAAGAAGCAGAACGTCAGAGGCAAGCGCAAAAACGAATTGAACAATTAAATCAGAAACAGCGTGAAAGGCTTCTAAGAGACGCACAACGCGAGCTAGCCAAACGACAACAGCAAGAGCAAAAAAGACAGGCTCAACAGCGAATTGAGCAACTGAGCCAAAGAGAACGTGAAGAGTTGCTCAGGGATGCTCAGCGCGAAATCGCCAAACGACAGAGAGGTGCTCATAAGCCAAATAACGATGCAAGTAATAAAACACAACGACAATTGCGCGAGCTACAAGAGAAAGAACGCTTGCGTAAACTAAGCGCTGCGCGGAAAGAGCTGGCAAAAAGGCAACGTGATCTTGAAGCCGCAAAACGCGCTCAACAAACCGACAAAAACATTGCGGGATCCAGAAAGAGACTTGAGCAACTAGCCCGTCAGGCCCAACAAGAGCTAGCAAATGGCCAGAACGCTAAAGCGCATGAAACGTTAAGAAAAGCCAAGCGGGAAAAGCAACGCATCATTGATCTCAGAAACCGAAACCGGGAACTAGAGCATCAACAAAGGCTTATTCAGCAGGCTCTGCAGCAACAAGACCAGACAAAGAACAGGCAACAGACTGTCAATCGATTGCGCTCAGCCAATCAGAAGTTTCGTGAGCAGAGCAGAAACGCACAAATTGCTGAAGCCCAACGGGAACTAGAAAACTCAAACAAAAGTGTCCGCAAATATGCAACCGCATACATCAACGCTACACGTTCAGGCGACAAAGAAGCCGCAAAAGCAGCTCACGCAAAATACTTGGAAGCCAAAAACCGCAAGGACGCCCTTGAGCAGCTAAATAGGACGTTACAGTCAGGTAAGAAAATTAGACCGATAGCCGACCCAGACACCCAAGTAGCTAAGGTTCCTAACTCGGAGAACAGCGGCGGACAAACTGGCCAAAGTCTCAGGATCTTGAACCAACCTACCACATCCAACGAAAAACGGCGAACTACCTCGTCAAACTCGCCGAGTAGTATTTGGAGACCAGTACCCGGAAAACAGGGAGTGGAGTACATTGTAGACCCAACCGATGGAAAAGTGATCTATCGAGCAAACGAGTTCGCGTCCCGAAAAGATAAAGCGCTAATCCAACTAAGAAATCTAGCACCCGGATATGTCGAGCTTTCGAATGATATGGCGGAACGGGGCAAAGGGGTATCAAAGAGTGCAGCACACGGTTTGGCGACTCTTGGAAATCAAGTTCAACGCGGAGCTCAATCGCTTTATGATCCCAATGCCGCTGCTAAAGCAGAACAACGACAGCAGACAATTGATCAGTACCTAAAGCCGAGCGGCAAGCTTCAAGAGCAAGGTGAGGTTCTTGGTTATGCTCTACCGGCAGGTGGTGCAGCAAAAGGAGCATCCGCGCTTACCAGGCTGAGGCAATTTATTAAACCAAGCGCAAGAAGTATTGCAGCTAGGACCATTAATCTGAACCCACGGCAGATTCAGAAAAAATACAACGATCACGCTTTTCAGTTTGGTATCCACGGAAATTACAACAGCGGAAATGCACAGAAATTTGCTTCTGCAATCGCAAAGCATGTAAAGTCACAGTCAACTAGGGAAATCGCGGGCACATTTAGGAAACAACCTGTGATACACTACATCAATCCGACAACCGGGTTAAATGTAATGACTGACCGATCAGGCAATTACATCTCTGGATGGCAACTTAGTCCATCGCAAGTTGAAAATGTCGTTAAGCGCGGTTCCCTGTAGAGTATGAAATTACGTTCTCAAAATGATGATTTTTGCCTCAGATTAAACAAAAGTGAGGCGCTTGTATTGTTTGATTGGATAGCTGAATTAACCCAATCAAAAAGAGACACTGCATTTTTTCATACCGCTGAATACAAGTTGCTTTGCACAATTGAAAACTGTTTAGAAAAAGAGCTGGCTGAGCCAATACTTGAGGAATATGGCAGCTTGCTTTTTAGTGCGAAGCAAGATGTCCTCAACTCTGACCCAAGTAACTAATGTCACATTTTTGATCTAGGTCGTATCAATCTTCAAGTTAATGTACAGGCCGAAAACGGCTTGGTTTGTACATCATCAATCATCATTTTCACAAACATCTGGTAGTTGGGCAAGTTCACAAGATCACGTGAAGTTGGAACATCTGCGCCGAATTGCTTTGCCAAAATCGGCGCATCAGCTGCACCTATGCGAAATGAAATCAGTGTTCCTACATTTCCCCAAATAGCTTGCATGACATCAGGGGCAATCGCTGCTGTATGTTGTGCTGTCATACACAGATACAGACCATACTTCCGTAGCTCTGCCAGCATATCTGCGAATGATGAACTGGTGAAAGAGGAAAACTCATCAACTATCAAACTATAAGCTCGTCGCTGTTTAAGCGGAAGATTTTCTCTGCTCATAGCGGCAGCTGACATACTGGACACCACCAAACCACCCAGCACATTGCTGATGTCTGCGCCCAGTTTTCCTTTGGCAAGATTGATAATAAGTGTCTGACCTTCATCCATCATTTTACGAAACCGTAGAGGCTTTTCTGGATTGCAGATTTTCTTTCGCACTACTGGATTGGAAAGAAACGAATTGAGCTTGTTGCTAACAGGACTTACGCCGTCAGCGGCTGTGGTGAATTTCAGCTTCTCAAATTCCAGCTTCCAGAAAGATTTTACATAGTCATCCGCAACATACTGCAAGGCTTTTTGACGAAAGGTTTTATCAAGGAATAAGGGCATGACATCCTGCATGGATGAGTTTGGGCGAGCTAGTAGTGTTAGGAAAGCCGCCCGCATAAGGCTCTCCATACGCGGACCCCAAGCATCGCTCCAAAGCTTCTTCAGCGTATCAATCAAACCGGACGCAACAAGCGACCGATGCTCTTCACTGACATAGGTGAGCGGATTGTAACCATACGGACAATTGGGATTGGCCGGCTCCCAGAAAACGCAATCGTCACCCGAAATTTGTTGAACTGACTTTGCTAAATCACCATGCGGATCAAGAAGACAAAACCCTCTACCATTCTGGAGGTCTTGTTTCATCAATTGAAGCAGCCAAGTCGATTTACCCGTCCCGGTTTGGCCAAAACAGGCCATGTGGAACTGGCGATCTTTATATCTGATACCGAATGGTTTCACTGGTGGTCGCCCGTGGGTTTGGCCAAGTTTAGTAATCACCCCATTGATATGCTTCATAAGTGCAAGGGATTACTCTCAGACACACCTTCCTTTGTTGAACGCGTCAATCTCGGCTCATCCAATCCCAACTGCTCAAGTCGCTCGATTTCTGGCGACGTGGCAAGTTGCGCAAGCAGATTGACCTGATCATCGATACTGGCAGAAGTTCGAGAACTTGCACGAGCATCTGCACACCTAAGGATGGCCATTGAATCCTGAGCCGCCTGAAGCCAATTTGATGGCTCAACAAAAATGTTTTTGGCCGACACGCTTCGGTTCGAGGTCGCCAATTCAACGATTTCTCGTTTTTCCTCTGAATTCCCGTTTTGGTAGTATTCTGCAAGGTTTTTCAGACGTTCGAGAAACTGGCGTATGTAACTTGGACTTAGCTGATCTTGGGCAATTTTCTTCAGCGATCCTTCCAGCTCTGATCGTTCCAGAAGCAATGCATTTTTGCGCTTTAGAAAGCTCTCACGGTCAATGATCTGATCAATCACAGCGTCTTCCAGTTTCTCCAATCGTTCTGCAAGTTTGGATATTTGAAGCTTGATAGAGGCAATCGTTTTCTCAACGGAACGGTTATTTGTAAGCGCAGCGACCTTCTTTTCAATCAGCGCAATCACATAATCAGGCAATTTGATTGCTTTGAGGATGCTGTGGATGGCACTGTCCAATTCTTCCTCGCGAATGCTGTTTCCGGCACATTCAGGAAAGTGACAACGGTAATAACAATGCCCCTTCTGGAGTTCAGGGATCATGGATCGACCACACTGTTTGCAGGCAAATAGGCCACGGAATAAATGATTGTGCCGGGTGAACTTCTTGCTCTTGCGGTCAGAACGCAAAGCCTGAACACGCTCAAATGTGGCCGTGCTAATCAACGGCTCATGCGCACCTTTGTAAGTTTCACCTGTAGTCTTGATACGAATAATGCCTGCGTAAAACGGGTTACCAAGAAACGCTTCAAAGCACCCGCGTGAACGGGGTCTTCCATTGGGCTGTTTGAAACCGCGCTTTGCCATTTCCACCCGCAAAGTCTCAAACGAATATTGCCCACTGGCGTACAACTCGAATGATCGTTTAATGAGTGGGCCAATGACTGGATCAATCGTTTTCAGTTGCTTCTTGCCGTTGTTCAAATAGCCGATTGGAGCGGAGAATGGATAATAGCCACGTTCTAATTGCCCACGCTGCCCTTTATGAATTTCTGCCTTTAAGTTGCGAACGTAGTCCTCAGCCACAGCCATTTGAATATTGGCGGTCAGACGACCACCGCGAGACTGAAAGTCCAGACTCTCAGTAGCAAAGTGAATTTCTACGCCACTGTCGGCTAGTTCACCAACCTTCGCCCAGTCAAAGAAGTTTCGTGCAGAACGGTCGATCTTGTGCATGACCACACCATCTGCCTTGCCGGATTTGAGGGCTTTGGTGAGTTCAGCAAACACCGGACGACCCTTCTTGGCTGCCGTTTGTGTTTCCTCAAACCACTTGCTGATTTTAATGTTGTTTCGCTCAGCGAAGTTACTGATTTCATCTTTCTGAGCATCCAGCGAGATACCCTCGCCCTGCTTTTGGGTGGACACCCGCACATAGCCAAAACACTGCTTCATACTTTTTTGGAATTATCTTCCGACTCTATCACATCCTGAAAATCTAGCGAATCTTTCCATGGCCAAGTTCCCTCAGCCACCATGCGCTCATAAGCTCGTTGGCATAGAGCCAGGTACCGCTCCACTTCGGGCGGTAGTTGTTGATTGTGTTGTTTTGACATGCAGAAAGTCTAGCTGCTGAGCCAGGTTACAACAGACCCCAGTTATACCGTTATCCCGGTTTTGCTGGGGTCTGGTTGTAATACCTGAAAACGATAGTCTGTCCGGGCGATAGGGAAAGAATGGAGTAAGTATTGCACTACCACGCGGTTGGTCTTGCTTGGAGGGGTGTTAACCCCTCCATGGAGATTTCCAGACCGCGTGGTAGTGCCAACCATGTTCTTTACATCAATTTGATTAGCCGCTCGCTAGGCTTTGTTTGTCTCCCTGTCGCTGTGACAAACAACGCTTAGCGGGAATAATCATTCAAATACTATGCATCAAGCATTTGCTCATGACTTGCGAGTAGCGCGCAAGAAAGCGGGACTTTCACAAAAGGACTGCGCCCATTTACTAGACGTTCGTCAACAGCGCATATCTGCGCTGGAAATAGGTGACGCGATACCCACTGTATCCGAGATATGTGGATTGTCTCTGATCTTCGGGAAAAGCTTCACCAGCCTGTTCACGGCAGAGTTTGCAGTTGCTCGCCAGTTCATTGATGAGCGGTTAGCAACCCTGCCAGTAGACAAGCGAAACTGGCTGTCCAAGTTCAATCGAACCAACACACTCAGCAAGATTGCTGACAGAATTGCCACCGATAACCCGCTCGGCAATGGCGGGTTATAGAACGCTGTCTATTGCAGCTGGAACGGGACGCATTGGATATGTGTATCTGGAAGACAA
>CAWUJX010000002.1:0-59497 GCA_963922635.1 uncultured Hyphomicrobiales bacterium
GTTGCGCGTCAGCGATTTGCTTTTGAACAGCCGCTAGTTGATCATTGGAAACACTCAAAGCATCGCGTGTCGAGTTCAGTTCGCCTGTGAGCGTGTCCAGTTCCTCACGAACCGATTGAAGCGCCACTTCGCTGGCCGAACCTGCATCTCGCGCACTTTCAAGTTCTGTTTGCACTGCAGCAAGTTCTGTCTCAACGGCTTTTAGTTTTTGCCCCGTGAAATCACCACCAGTTGTAAACATCAGTAAGCCAAAACAAGCGACGGCCGCCGTTGACATGAACGCGGTCATCAACTTCCAAAAACCTTCACTTGAACCAGAAGCACTAGAAGTCGCTACAGCGGCAGGAGCTATCTTGTCTTCAATACCGCTCCAAACCATCCGAGGAGGCCGGACATCATCCACTTCGTCCAACAGAGGAGAGAGCTGGTTATTCCAACCTTCGACGGCTTCCCGAAAGGCGCGGTCTTCCTGCATTCGCTTCTCAGCGCGCGCCATATCGGCAGTACCCAACACACCAAGGGCATATTCAGCTGCCAGCCAACGCTCCTGATCTGTCATGTTTTCATTCATCGTCATCTATTCATACATTCCCGTAGGCTTATTAAGCTTCGGCGTATCCATGTCTTTACCGTATTCAGTGGCACGCCCAGTTTTTGCGCAGCCTCATCATAGGTCCAGCCCCCTAAATAAACGTTGCGGACAGCATCCGCATGATCGCTCTTTAGTTCACCCATACATCCATTAAGCTTATCTACCTCATTCGAAAGTACTGCTTTGGCCTCTGGTGACGGTGCTTCGTCAGCGATCACTTCCGCTTCGTTCAAATCCGCCGCCTCTGGTCTTTTACGACGATACCGGTCTATCGCGGTATTGCGCGCTATTGCCGCAAGCCACGAGATCGGGCTGGCCGAACCAGATGCATAGCGGTCAGCAGAACGCCACACTTTCACATAAACCTCTTGCAATACTTCCTCTGCTTCACTTTCGTTTTTCAAGATACGGATGCATATCCCGAAAAGTTTCGCTGAAGTTGCATTATAAAGCTGCTCAAAGTCCGACCGACTGCCCATCGCAGTCGCTGATATCATTCGTTCTAGGTTCTCGCGGGCATTCATAAGGGAAGCGCCTTCCAAAAAACTGCCAATTTACACAGATACTTACATATTATTGTGTCTAAAATTTATGACAGTTCGAGAGGCGGAAAGTCAACTTAACTTTCGCAATATTCCAATCAAAAATTTTGTTTTTGCCACAGCTCAAAATATTGCCCTTTTGCTCTCAGAAGCGATTTGTGGGTCCCTTGCTCAGCAATTTTTCCGTCTTTCATCACCAAAATCCGGTCCATTCCGGAAAGGGTAGATAGACGATGTGCCACAAGAAAAACATTCTTGGCCGACATCTGTTTCAGCAAATTCTGCTGGATCGTTTGCTCGGTTAAAGAATCGAGATGACTGGTTGCCTCGTCCAACACCAAAAACGGAGCATTGCGGTAAAGCGCACGCGCAATGGCAATGCGTTGCCGTTGACCTCCAGAGAGTTTCACCCCTCGCTCACCCACATGGGCATCATATCCTTTCCTTCCGTGGCTATCCACGAGCCCATCAATGAATTCATGGGCATCTGCCAGCTCTGCTGCGCGACTAACGCGTTCAAGGTCAAAGTCGCTTTCTCCATGGGCAATATTTTCCGCCACTGAGCGGTTAAACAACTGCACATCCTGTTGAACGAATGAAAACTGCCGACGCAGGCTGTTTTGCCGGACAGATCGGATATCCTGTTCATCAATGAGAATGGCACCGCTATCCACATCAAAGAATCGCATTAGCAAGTGCATCAGTGTGGTCTTGCCGCCGCCTGAGCCGCCGACAATGCCAATCTTTTCGCCGGGCTCCACCACCAGATTAAGATGTTCGATCACGCCATCGAGCTTTTCGTAATCGAAAGAAACATCACGAAATTCGATCCGGCCACCGCGATACTCGAAGTCAGGCGCGCCCGGGGCATCTTCAATCGCATAGGGTTGCGCCACCATCTCCATGGTATTCTGCGTGACACCCATATTGCGGAAAAACCCGTTTAGGTTGCCAAGCAACCTGTTCAGCAATAGCCGGAGACGCAAACTCAGGGCCAACACAAAAGCAACCGAACCGAGACTTGTTTGGTAGTTGAGCCACATATCAACGATCACAATGCCGATCAGCGCCAAGGCAACACTATTGGCGGTGTTCGCAGTCACCCGCAGCAACGTTAAGACCCGTGTAAATCTTATGATTTCATCCCGGTGATTTCGGGAAGCTTCATAAACTCCGGCTTCTTCCGACTTTTCGCTACCATAGAGTTTTACCGTTTGGATGTTCGCGTATGCATCCACCATGCGCCCGGTCACTGCTGATCCGCTTTCGGCTGTGATGCGGGCATGATCGCGAACGCGCGGCACAAAATATCTGGCGATTAACAAGATCGAGGTGACCCAAACAGCAACAATCGCACCAAGCTGCCAATCAAGAGAAAAAAGTATGACCCCCGTTGTGACCGAATAAACAGCAATCAGCCATATGACCTGCAGGAGAGCGATCATCATATCGCCCGTTGCCATGCCCGATTGAAACACTTTCTGTGCCACACGGCCCGAAAGGTCGTTCTGAAAAAATGACAATGACTGCCCGATGATGTGTTTATGGTTCTGCCAGCGCATCAGCACAAAAAAGCCGGGCACGATTGTTTGTTCCTCAACCAGCGAGTCGAGCACATTTAGGATTAGGCGCAGCAATGCCACCACAAACAACATTTTCAACAGCGGCGGACCGTAGGCTTCCATCAGCCCCTGCCAACCGGAGCCTCGTCCCACGGTCTCCTCAAATTCTGTGAGCAAATCGACCAATTCACCCACATAAGAAAACATGGCCGCTTCAATGAGCGCGATCACAAGGCCCAAAACCATCAAGGCAAAGAAAGGCCACTTCGCCTGCCTCACATAGAACCAGACATATGCCAGCAAACGATTTGGCGGTTGATACGTATCCTGCGACTTGAAGGGATCGATCCAGCTTTCAAAAAGCCTGAAGACCGGATCAAAAATTCTCATGCTTATTGGGCAGCCTCAATGGACGCATTTTCGAGCGTCTGAGACGAAATAAACCCGCCTGACTGGCGTTTCCAAAGGTCGGCATAAACACCGCCTTTAGCCACGAGTGAATCATGAGTTCCGGTCTCAATAATGGCACCTGAATCCATCACCACCAGCCGATCCAGTTGCGAGATGGTCGAGAGGCGGTGCGCAATTGCGATCACGGTTTTGCCTTCCATTAAATCAAACAGACTTTCCTGGATCGCCGCCTCCACTTCCGAATCAAGCGCAGATGTGGCTTCATCCAGAACAAGAATTGGCGCATCTTTCAGGAAAATTCTCGCAATCGCAATCCGCTGCCGCTGCCCGCCGGAAAGCTTCACACCACGCTCGCCCACCTGCGCGTCCAGCCCTTTGTTTCCCTGAACATCGACCAATCCTTTGATGAAGTCCCATGCATTCGCTTTCACTGCAGCAGCGATGATCTCTTCATCGGTGGCATTGGGCTTCGAATAGGCGATATTCTCACGAATTGATCGGTGTAACAGGGATGTATCCTGCGTAACCATACCGATATTTGCCCGCAGCGAATTCTGTGTCACATCGGCAATATTGGTATCGCCAATTTTCACACACCCCTCATCCACGTCGTAAAAGCGCAAAAGAATGTTCGTGAGCGTAGTTTTACCGGCACCGGAGCGACCAACCAAACCAATTTTTTCACCCGGATTGATGGTAAGCGAAAGGTTCTCCATGACTGCGCCATCACCGCCATAGGTGAAGCGGATATTTTCAAATTGAATGGGCTTTCCCTCGGCAGAAAGTTCCACTGCGCGTGGCTTGTCCAGCACATCCAGCTGTTTCGACATCATGTTCATGCCGTCCTGAACGACACCGAGAGATTCAAAAAAGCGTGCCAGTTCCCACATGATCCAATGAGCCATGCCGTTCAAACGCAGAACGAGCGCTACAGCTGTTGCCACACCGCCAATGGTTCCGGCCCCAACCAGCCAAAGCCAGATGCCAATGCCGCCCACACCAACCAACAAAAGCCCAAACAACAAGGCGACACTCACCTCGAAATAAGTGGAGAGCCGCATCATCGGATGAACGGATTGCAAAAACTCATCCATTGCATCGCGCGCGTAAGTTTCTTCGCGCTCTGCATGGGCAAACAATTTTACGGTGGCGATATTCGTATAGCTGTCAACGATCCGGCCCGTCATCAACGAACGGGCATCTGCCTGCCGCTTGGAGACTGCCGCCATTTGAGGCAGCAATTTGCGCAGCATCAGCCCATATATCACAAGCCAAACGACGAATGGGACAACCAGCAACCAATGGAAGCTTGCGATCACAAACAAGCCACCCAAGAAGTAAACGCCCACAAAGACCATCACGCCAAGCAAGCTCATGATCGCATCACGAACCGCCAGAGATGTTTGCATTACTTTGGTCGCAACGCGGCCTGCAAACTCATTGGCATAGAAGTCCATGCTTTGACGCAAGAGGTGGCGGTGCATTCGCCAGCGTATGGCCATGGCAAAATTGCCCATCACACCCTGAAATTGTAGCAGTGACATGGCAAGCACGAGCGCAGGAATGATCACCAGCGCCACAAACGCCATGCCGGCGAGCTTCCAGCCTTCATCTGCAAGAAATGTTTCCCGGTCCGCATTTCCCAACCAGTCCACGACATTGCCGAGAAAAACAAAAAGAGACACTTCAACGACCGCGAGTGCGACAATGATCGCTACGAAAATAGAAAGCAGTTTCCAAATTGGCTTTGAGTAGTGCCAGAAAAAACGAAACAGGGAATTCGGTGTTTGCCCCGGCGCTTCATTGGGATACGGCTCAACAATTTTTTCAAAATAGGACAGCATGATGATAACAAATGGGATCCGAGGAATCCGAAGAGTGTTTAGACAGAGGTAGTGTTTTACAAACCCGCGACAGCGTTTTCACAAACGCTTGTTACTACTGCCACGCGGATCCTGCATAGGAAGGCATACATTTGGTTGATGTAATACACATGAATGCCTCCAGAGAATGATCGCGGAATTCGAAACATGGACCTGATGATTGCAAATTGCAACGACAACAGCGAAATTCAGTGAACTTTCACAAATCCTGCCCAAAGAGTGAGCATGCCCGATCTCGCCTTGTTTCAACCTGATATACCCGGCAATGCAGGCACGCTTTTACGCCTTGGTGCATGCATGGGAATAAAGGTTCATATCATTGAGCCTGCCGGTTTCCGCCTCGACGAAAAGGCATTTCGGCGCGCCGGCATGGATTACCTCGATCAAGGCGCGATGGAACGTCATCTGAATTGGGAAGCGTTTGAACAATGGCGCAGGGCACAACACAGGCGCTTGGTACTGCTGACCACAAAAACCAAACGTGCCTATTATAAGTTTCAGTTCAAGACGGACGACATACTGCTACTGGGACGCGAAAGTTCGGGCGCTCCTGACTATGTTCACGAAGCAGTCGACGAACGCCTGACCATACCCATGTCTGGTGAAGCACGTTCTCTTAATATGGCGTTGAGTGGCGCGATGGTCCTTGGTGAAGCGCTACGGCAAACCCGATAAACATGAACAACCGTTAGAAGTAACTTACGGCGCGTCGCCGCCAGAGGTTTGAACCTGACCCGTGCGGATGCTGATGCGACGGTATTTGTTAACACTTTCATTCTAATTTTAAGGAATCCAAAACAGTTATACGAGGTTCTGATGCTGCATTTAGGTATGTCTGCGGACAGCAAGAAAGAGCCAGTCTTTAGTCACGAAAATACAGCCGCACATGAGCCTGTTCGCAGCTTCAGTGATTTTGGCGACTATATTCTCAACGACGATCCGGATGCAGATTTTGGACGTGTAGTCATCCGCAGTGGCCTTGTTGTTCTCTTCGGAATAGTGCTCGTTGCAGGCTATCATTTTGTTCAGGACAGCCGCACAGATCGTCAAACCGCCAGCATCGTGGCACCAAAAGCGGAAACAGACCCGCCAAAAAACGAAGTTAGACAGATAGACCTCACGCAAACCGGATCGATTAAGGACACTTCTAAACTCGTTTTGGAACGACCGGTGCCGGCAAACATCGACCAGAAAAGCGGGCATGAGGTTCATATTGTGCAGCCTGGCGATACGTTGAGCGCCATCAGCCGCAAATATAAATTATCTGCAAAAGAGATAATTGCTCTCAACAACATCGAAAATCCGCGATTGATCAAACCGGGCATGAAGCTGAAAGTGTCGAACTGACCGCCCGTCGTCACAGACGCATGACTAGACTTTAATCTGCGCTAGGCAGCCTGCGCATGGTGAACTCGATCACATCGCCTTCCAAAACACGCCAGCTTTCCACCTCACTCCAGTAGGCCGCTTTCGGATATTTTTTCAGGAAATCACGGGCAAAATTTCTAGCTTCTTCGCGCGGCAAAACTTGCGTTTCCCGCTTCCAGCTCGACGTCGTATTCTGGGTCTGTCGCAGTGCGCGGCGTCTTTCCGCCCACCCTTTATTGGAATGGCGTAAGCGCTCCACTGCGTCGGCAGCACGCTTTGCGTTTGCCACCGAATATTTTGACCGCTCTTCTGGTTCTCTGGCCATCGTGACCTCACCTGTTAACGTTGTATTAACATGTGAACTTGCCGAAGCGATGTCAAGCAAACCCAAAACCTCATATGGACCAACAGCTACGTTCCGCTGAATTCCATCGCCGATGGTTGCAAAATGCATGGAAATATGGACAAGTCCCCACGCTTAAGCGGCACAACGAATTCAAACACCATCGGGGGCAAAATTGGCAATCAGTCACAAACCACCAGCACCAGGGCTACCTGAAGATCTGGAAACGAAAAAGGCCACAGCAAAAGCCTGGTTCGAAGAGATCAGAGACAAGATTTGCCAAAGCTTCGAGGGTTTGGAACTTCAACTGGAAGGCCCGCTATCTGATCGCGAGCCCGGAAAATTCGAGCGTAAAGACTGGCTGCGTGAGGAAGGCCGCGGTGGCGGCGGCACCATGTCGATGATGAAAGGCCGGGTTTTCGAAAAAGTCGGCATTCACACCTCAACAGTCTATGGAATGTTGCCGGACGACTTTAAGGCACAAATCCCCGGCGCTGATAAAAATCCGGAATTCTGGGCATCGGGTGTGTCCCTGATTGCCCATCCCGTAAATCCGAACGTGCCCACAGTTCATATGAATACGCGAATGGTAGTAACGGCCAGCCAGTGGTTTGGCGGCGGGGCCGATCTCACACCCGTTCTCGATGCACGCCGCACACAGGACGATGAAGACAACCGCATGTTCCACCGGGCAATGAAGTTTGCCTGTGACCGCCACGCCGTTGCTAACTACGACGAATACAAACAGTGGTGTGACGAATATTTCTTCCTGAAACACCGCAATGAAATGCGCGGGATAGGCGGTATCTTCTACGATTACCTGCACTCGGAGGAGGAAGCCGGCGGTTGGAATGCAGATTTTGCTTTCACGCAAGACGTGGGTCGAGCGTTTAACGTGGTCTACCCTACGATCGTCATGAAGAACTTCAATAAACCCTGGACAGAAAAGCAACGCGAAGAACAGCTCATCCGGCGTGGGCGCTACGTGGAATTCAACCTGCTCTATGACCGCGGCACGATTTTTGGCCTGAAAACGGGCGGCAACGTGGAGACCATTTTGTCTTCCATGCCTCCGGAAGTGAAATGGCCGTGAAACAAAAAGTCCGGGACAAGCCCGGACTTTTTTTGTTATCTTTCGCATTGGACAGCGATTTATGCCGCTAATCGCGACGCCAGTTTCTTCGTCGCATTTTCGAAGTCAAGCCAAGCATGCTCCACACTAACTTTCATTTCGGTCCAGGCATCATCACCTGCCTCACGCAGTTCATCGACTTTTTCTTGAACCGTAGCTTGGGTGTCCTTTAGCTCAAGAACCTGCTTTTCAAGCTCGATCTTGGCTTCCGCTTTGGCATCAGCAGCATTGGCTTGCAACACCTCAATCTGAGCATCCATCTCGTTCATTTTAGCCTGCAATTTTTCGATATACGCTTCTCTCATAGTCATAATTTTCTCCTCTTTACTGTGTGTCTTGGCGCTGCAAAGAGTGCCAAGCGTTTGGGTGAAGTCAGATGGTCTGAAACCGCTACTGAGTAAGCAGCGCTCGCAACATCCATGATGTTTTCTCGTGAAACGCCATACGCTCAGTGAGCATGTCTGCCGTCACCGGATCCAGGTTACTCTCGGCCGTATCAACAGCACTTCGCATGCGGCGCGCCACAGTTTCGTGATCCACAACAAGAGCAGACAACATCTCCTCCGTTGTCGAGTAAGTTTCTCCGTCGCCAATCACTGAGCTTGAAACAATCCGTTCAAGACTTGCGGGAGCAGGAAATCCGAGCGCTCGGATACGCTCCGCCAAATCATCTGCTGCCGCGAACAAGTCACGATACTGCTCTTCTGTCATTTCGTGGACGGAGTGAAACAACGGCCCCACTGCGTTCCAATGACAGGCCTGCGTCTTTGCCATCAACGCATAAGTATCTGCCAAAGATGCCTCCAACACCGAGACGATCATTTTAGTATTAGTGATGCCAATGTTTGTTGCTTCGACTTTGGGTTTCATTTTCAAAACTTGGGAACTCAATTTCTTCTCCTTCATTCGAATAAAGACTGTTTCAATTTGTCCGCGCCATGTGCGCTCACATGCCTTATGACCAGGTGATCAAGAGCAATGCGGCCATCGCGGCCAAAAACATTGAAATGTACAGGACATGCCGGACCATGCCCGGTTCATATGCCTGTCGCGCGTCATTTACAGATGTCTCTTCAGTCATTTGTCTGCCTTTCTACCGACGTTCAACCAAACTCTTATACTCTCATAATTTGGCCGTTGCCGATAACCAGAGCATATGCAGACAGCTAAAAAAATCAAATAAAATCATATACTTATGATGAGTATAAGCGGTAACAAGAGGCACTTGCATTGATGAGGCAAGGCGTGGATGCTGATCATATGACCCAACGCACCAATGTTGCGCATATGGCGTAACATACGTATGTTACATTCAACCTGAACGCACACGGTACGAGGCATAGGACATGGTCGCTGAAGGCGGGAAACGAACCGAGAAAATTCAATTGATGCTCAATGAAAAAGAGATCAAGGCGATTGATGATTGGCGGTTTGAACATCGCTTGCCATCACGGGCAGCGGCAATAAGAGAACTAATCAGTCGAGGCCTTCACACCGATCAATTTTCTGAACCTAATGAAGGTAAACCATCAGGTAAATTTGCGGTCGTTACACCGCCGGACGAAGCAGATTGACCAAATACCAAATTAGCTAAAGGCCCAGTAGCTCATCTTTCCTCAATGAAAAGCCACTCTCCACCCATTTGTCTTCCAGCATAGCCAATTTCTCTCCCAAGGAAGGACTCGGGGCAAACCCCATATCCAGCAGGTCTTTGCCCTTAACGGGAAAATCCGGGCGTCGCCAATTTTCCGCATGTTCAAGCAACGAAACCATAGAATCAGCGCCCGTTGCGTCATCGCGGTCCTGCAAATGGCCCACCTCCAACCGCATCCGGTCCACGATGCCTTGGGCCGAACCTCGGTACAACTGTTTATCCAGTTCCAATTGATTATGGGTCGGTTTTGGTGCTTGGCTGCGCGCCCATTCCTGCAAACGAGTGGTCTCGAGGTTGGATAGCAATAGTCGTTTGGAAAGCCCGGTCACCGTTTCATCGTGAGGTCTCACCATCGCCATAAGCCGTAGCATGGGATCAGGTGACCAGTTGAAAACACTTTCATTCCTGATAAGTCCGGGGATGGCATCAATCCCCCACTTCGCAGTCTCCGGCAAAATTTCCGCAAGGACACCAGTAGTTCGCATCCAAAGAAGCGCGCGGCCCGGATCTTTCGCCGATAACAATCGCTTCAACTCACTCCAGATACGTTCCGCGGAAAGGTTTTGAATTGCTTCCCGATTTGCCACACAGGCTTTCAAACCATCCGCATCCGGACGGCCACCCCCGTACCAGGCGAAGAAGCGAAAGAAGCGCAATATCCGCAGAACATCTTCTTTGATGCGAGTATCGGCATCACCAATGAACCGAACCGTTTTTGACTTTATATCCCATACACCATCCACGAAGTCGAAAACGTGGCCCTCCCGGTCACAGTAAAGACCGTTAATCGTGAGGTCACGACGCTTTGCATCTGCCTCCCAGTCTTTGCCGAATTGTACAACCGCATGACGACCATCGGTTTCAATGTCCTCCCGCAGGGTTGTGACTTCAAACGCCGTCTCATCAACAACCACCGTCACTGTACCGTGATCTATCCCGGTCGGTATCGCCTTGTGGCCTGCAGCCTCACACCGTGCCATCACCTCATCGGGCAAAAGCGTGGTGCAGAAATCAACGTCGTTGATTGCCACGCCCATCAATGCGTTACGCACAGCCCCACCGGCAACCATTGCCTCGCCACCATCATCAAGGAGCAAATCGAATACCGATTGCACGGCAGCATGGTCCAGCCAGGCTCCGTTAGCGCGCACTTCTTCAGACGGTTTCATGCGCAAACACCCTGTCGTGAAGCACCCGGATCATACCGGCGGTCACGCCCCAAATGTAATGGCCGTCGTAAGGCATCTCGTAATAGTGGCGATCGCGGCCGTTGAAAAACTTGGAACTTCGAATGTGGTTGCGCGGGTCCATTAGAAACCGCAATGGCACTTCAAACATATATTCCACTTCATCGTGATTTATTTCAAAATCGGCATCATCCGAGACCACTCCAATGACGGGCGCTATCAGAAATCCACTGCCCGAATGATAATCCGGCAGGCGCCCCACCACCTCCACTTCGTTTATGTCGAGACCAATCTCTTCCCACGCTTCTCGAAGGGCAGCAGCCTCCGGTGAAGCATCATCCGCATCTATTTTACCGCCGGGAAATGCAATTTGTCCGGCATGACTGGAAAGACGTTCGGTGCGTTTAGTGAGGATAACCTGGGCTTCACCGTCTCGCTCCACGAGGCCGATCAACACAGCTGCCGGTTTTACGGCTCGGCTTATCACATCATCGCGCATATCTGGATTAAGATGATAATCGCCGTCAATCTCACCAGTGGCAAAAACCAGATTTTCAATCAGATGCTTCCGGACCACATCGAGCCGGAAAGACCGGTTGCCTGTGGTCATCTAAGCGCTCAGCCGTGCCAATTCATCGGCGGCCATGATTGGGAAAACACTGCCATTGCTTCTAATAGCGAACATCAACTGCCCATCAAACTCGATTTCCTCGCCATGCGAAATCAACTCATACATCACCGAGCGCGCGAGCACGCCTTCGAGCCGACCTCTCACCAGCACATAGGGTTTCACGCCCTGATTGCCTTTTACAATCTCGAAACGAATGGGATGTGCTTCGCCTGCTTCAAACACATCATCCATGTTTGTGCGAAATGTGATCACCTGCTCGCCATCGACATGGTGAACATTCATCTCCACAACAATGAAATGGGCGTCCTCGACCGTGATACCCACACGCTCAACGGGAGTGACGAGATATGTTTTACCGTCTTCATCTTTGCGCAAAACGGACGAGAACAGTTTTACCAGAGCATGGCGCCCAATAGGCGTTCCCATATAGTGCCAGGAGCCATCGGCTTTTATCTCCATTGGCAGGTCACCGCAGAATTTCGGATTCCATTGATCGACAGGCGGCAAACCCTTACCGGAACCGCCGGCTCTCGTAATCAATGCTTCCAAGCCGCTTAAGCCCTCAGCGATAGGATCGTTCTCAAGTTCAGCCATTATTCAGTCCAAAAGGTTGTTCATCACGCTTACGTGTAATCCAAGTTCGCGCTTGAAGTCACAGATTCGCCAACTACCATGTTATAGGTAGCCTTGTTTCGTTAGGCAAAGAATTTGCGGAGCCATCCATGAGTGCAATCGACCCGAAATTATCCAAATCTGATGAAAAGGAAATCATCGCCAAGGCAGAAGCTGCCGTGAGCGATATGAAGAATATTCGGGAGAGCATTTCCAACATCATCTTCGGCCAGGAAACCGTCGTAGACGATTCACTTATTACGATCCTGTCCGGTGGTCATGCTTTATTGGTTGGCCTTCCGGGCTTGGCGAAAACAAAACTGGTCGAGACATTGGGGACTGTGCTGGGGCTGCAAGACAACCGTATCCAGTTCACACCCGACTTGATGCCCTCCGACATTTTGGGCTCAGAAATTCTCCATCAGGATGAAGATGGCAAAAGAAGTTTCCAGTTCGTCAAAGGACCTGTTTTTGCGCAATTGCTGATGGCTGACGAAATCAACCGGGCAAGTCCAAGGACGCAAGCCGCACTGCTCCAATCGATGCAGGAATATCACGTCACTATCGCCGGGCAACGTTACGACCTCCCCTCACCTTTTCATGTCTTGGCCACCCAGAACCCATTGGAACAAGAGGGAACCTATCCCCTACCGGAAGCTCAGCTCGACCGGTTTTTGATGCAGGTAGATGTGCTTTACCCTGATCTTGAGGCGGAGCAGCGTATCCTGTTTGAAACCACCGGAACCAACCAGACTTCAGCAAATTCCGCTTTAACTTCGGACCGTTTGAAAGAGTTGCAGGAACTTGTGCGCCGCATCCCTGTGGGTGAAAGCGTGGTGGATGCCATTCTGGAACTCGTTCGCTCCGCAAGACCGGATAGCGGCGCAGACCCGATTGTAGACTTCATATCTTGGGGCCCGGGCCCACGTGCCTCTCAGGCACTCATGCTCACCACCCGTGCGAGAGCACTTCTCGATGGCCGTTTGTCACCTTCGGTCGATGACGTTTTGGCGCTTGCTGAACCAGTGTTGCAGCACCGCATGCAGCTTTCATTTGCAGCGAGGGCTGAAAACATCACGGTGCGCGACGTGATCGCAAAACTGAAGGGCCGTATCGGCTGATGGCAGCCATAGGCCAAATAGCTCCGAGGGAAACAGGTCGCGAGACCATGGAACGCGCCCGCGCGCGGGCAAGCCTTATCCCCGACCTATTGGTTGAAGCCAAGCGAGTGGCAAATACCGTCTTTTCTGGCTGGCACGGACGCCGTAAGCGAGGCATCGGCGAAAACTTCTGGCAGTTCCGTCCTTATTCTCCGGGGGAAACCATGTCGCGCATCGATTGGCGACGCTCGGCACGTGATGAGGGTAATATCTACGTTCAGGATAAGGAATGGCAGGCAACTCATACTGTGTGGCTATGGGTTGATGAGTCTCCATCAATGCTATTCAAATCCGAACTCGCAACAGTCTCAAAGCAATCGCGCGCTCTTGTGCTCGCTTTTGCCATGGCAGAATTGCTTGCGCGTAGTGGTGAGCGCGTGGGATGGTTGGGGGTGACACCTGCGATCCTCAGCCGCAACGCCGCGGACCGCCTTGCGGAAGCTCTCATTCTTGCCCCGCCAGTGACCGAATTCCCAGTAAAACCTGACCTGGGAACGCATACAGACTTGATCATCTTCAGCGATTTTTTAGACCCTATCGAAACAAACCGGCAGCGTCTCACCTCCCTTTTCAAACTCGGCGCACGCGGTCATATCGTGGAAATGATAGATCCCGTGGAAGAAGTCTTTCCCTATTCCGGTCGGGTTGAATTCAATGATCCAGAAACCGGAGAAAAATTCACCGTAGGCAATGCGGAAAGCCTGAGGTCAGAGTACGAGAATGAGATTGCAGCCCGGAGCGAGGCACTGAGACAGACCGCTGCGTCACTGAACTGGAGTACTACCAAACACCATACCGATCGACTGGCTTCCGAAGCGCTAGCAAAACTCCATATGCATTTGTCTGAGCGGGGGTAAGCACAATGTTCGGACTTCCCATTGCATTTGCGACGCCTTGGATTTTGACGGCACTCCTCTCGTTGCCGGTTATCTGGTGGTTGCTGCGTCTCACCCCACCTAAGCCGCAAGCTGAAGTTTTTCCTCCAACCCGTATTTTGGCCCGTTTGCGGGATGCAGAAGAAACACCAGCACAAAGCCCGTGGTGGCTGACACTCCTTCGCTTAACCCTGGCGGGTATTATTATTCTTGCCATGGCTGGCCCCATTCTCAACCCGCAGGATCAGATTTTACAGGCAGACGGCCAAACACTCGTTGTTATGGATGACGGATGGGCATCTGCCGAAGACTGGGAAAATAAGCGAAACACCGCCCTTGCCATTGCAGATGAAGCAGCAGCTTCCGGATCGACTGTGATTTTGGAAAGCACGACAGCAAACCGGGTATGGAGTGGCCAGCCCCTGAGCCCCGATGAGGCAAAAGACATTATTGCAGCGTCTGAGCCCCGCCCCTACGAGCCGGACCATGCAGCAACCGCAGCGCGCATCAGTCTAATCAAACAATCGACCACCCCGGAAAACATCGTGTTCCTGTCAGATGGTTTGAACCATACCTCGACGGAAGAACTCATCGCCGAGTTAGAAGCAACCGACAGGAACCGGCAGGTTTTCTTGCCCGAGCCGAAGACACAATTTGCGGTCAGGACCATTCGAAATGAGCCCACAGAGTTGACTGGTGAGATTGCCCGGTCACGCGCAGCTGGAAACGAGAATATCCCGGTTCTGGCACTGGATGAAGAAGGTTTGGTGATTGCGAGAACAACCGCCAGTTTTTCCGGGAGCGAGCAGATAACCCGTTTTTCAATCGAGGAGCCGCTTGAACTCAGAAATCAGGTTACCCGCATCGAAGTGGGTAATGTTTCGCATGCAGCCGCAGTGCAATTACTGGATGAAGGCAATCAGCGCCGTCTCGTGGGTCTTATTTCCGGTGAAAAATTTGACCAGTCACAGCCTCTACTGTCACCCCTCTATTATATCTCCCGTGCACTTGAACCCTTCACAGACATAAGGCGCTCCGGCGACGCCAACGTGGCAGCTTCGGTAAGGGAATTGATCAACCAGCGCGTGTCTGCCCTAGTGTTGGCGGATGTCGGAACGTTGGATGAAGAAACGAGTGATCGCTTAGCCACCTGGGTCGAAGAAGGTGGAATGCTCATCCGTTTCGCTGGGCCGCGGCTAGGTGGCTCCGTAGACCGAAGCCTACTGCCGGTTGACATACGCCCGGGCGATCGACGTTTAGGGGGCGCGCTATCCTGGGAGACCCCTAAGGCACTTGCACCGTTTGAACGCAACAGTCCGTTTTTCGGGCTTGAGCCACCAAAAGATGTGCTTGTGAACAAGCAGCTTTTGGCCCTTCAGGAAGTCGCCCTTGAGGAGAAAACCTGGGCGGTGCTGGAAGACGGGACACCCCTTGTGACTGCTGAACAACTGTCTGCCGGGTGGATTGTACTCTTCCATGTGAGCTCCGATGCGGAGTGGTCAAACCTGCCACTTTCCGGTACCTTCGTAGAGATGCTGCGACGCACGATTAATCTCTCCCGCTCTGGTCTGGGTCAAAATACCCAAGAGACAGAAGTCTCGCTCCCACCACTGAGGGTTCTAAACGCGGATGGAACGTTCGTGCCGCCGGACGCAGATGTCCGCCCGCTGATTTTGAGCAAAGGTGTCACCAAATCGGTCTCTCAGGGAAACCCTCCGGGCTTTTATGGCTTGTCCGATGGTTATGAAGCGTTGAACCTGTTTGAGGGCGACAGCGAGCTTGCCAAGCTTAATGCGTCGCTCTTGCCCCTAAGTTTTCAACGCGAAGCCTATCTTTCGAACAAAAGCTTTCCCTTGAGTGTTTGGCTGTTTGTAATCGCTGCGGTTCTATTGATAGCAGACTGCATTGCTATGCTTTGGATGGCAGGCGGCTTGAAACGTATCAGTACGAAAGCACTGCAAGCGTCCGCTTCGCTTCTACTGGTTGCAACGGTCATAAGCGTTTCACCGCAAGAAAGTCTTGCGCAAGAGACAGACGTTGATATCGCATCGGTTTTGAAAACACGCTTGGCCTATGTGGAAACCGGAGTTGAAACAGTCGATCGAATTTCCAAAGCAGGCCTCTTTGGTCTTACCCAGTTTCTTACGACCCGTACTGCGCTTGAGCCCGGCGAACCCATCGGGCTTGATGTGGCAACGGATGAATTGTCGTTCTACTCGCTGATTTACTGGCCGATTGATCCCAATGCGCCAATCCCCACGCCGGAAACGATGGCCCGTGTCGATGCCTACATGAAAGAAGGCGGAAGCATTCTTTTCGACACACGTGACCAGATTTCAGGCGCGTTGGGTGGCACTTCGGCATCTCCCGCTGCCAGAACACTTCAGCAAATTCTTTCCGGTCTCGACATACCGCCACTGGAGCCGGTACCGGAAGACCATGTCCTCACGAAATCATTTTATCTGTTGAATGAGTTTCCCGGACGCTTTGCCGGAGGTGATCTTTGGGTTGAGGTATCACAACGTGATGCAGAGGACGAAGGCCGCCCGGTTCGCGTCGGCGATGGCGTCTCGTCTATCATGATCACCAGTAACGACATGGCAGGCGCTTGGGCAGTCGACAGCAATCTTCGTCCACTGTTTCCGACAATTCCGCCAGACCCTACGCAGCGCAACTACGCGTTCCGATCCGGTGTCAATCTTATGATGTATGTGCTTACAGGCAATTATAAATCCGATCAGGTCCACTTGCCGGAATTGCTCGAACGGTTGGGGCAATAAGAGCGCGAAAATGCTGACAAACCTGAACATTGTATTCGCGCCACAATTGCCCATTTGGTTACTCACTGCCCCCTGTGTGTTGCTGGCAGCGTTTTGCCTGTTCGGTCTTGTACGAAGGTTGCGCGGTTCGGTTATTCGATCAATCGCTGCAACCCTCATCGGTTTGGCGCTTTTCAATCCATCCATTCTCCAGGAAGACAGAAGCGATCTATTGAACATCGTGGCATTGGTCATCGACGAAACGACCAGCCAGAAACTCGACGGCAGAGATGAGCAAACGATACGCGCTGTGGAAGATGTGCGTGAGCAAGTTGAGCGACTCGATGGCTATGAGTTGCGGGAGGTTCGGGTTGTCGACCAACTCTCACAAACCAGCGATATCTCAAGTGCGCTGTTCTCCGCTCTCGATACGGCTCTTCAAGACATTCCCCCCGACAGGGTAAGTGGTGCGATATTTGTTACAGATGGACAGGTTCATGATGTACCTGCAAATGGCACAACACCGACTTTGGAAGCGCCGCTCCACGTTCTTCTCACAGGACGTGAAGATGAGCGCGATCGCAGGATATTTCTTAAATCCACCCCGCGCTTTGGCGTTGTGGGTGAAAGCCAGGAGATCGCATATCAAGTCGAAGAAACCGGATTTGAAGGTAACGCTCCAGTTGAAGTCACAATCAGCATTGATGGTGAAATTGTAACGGTAGACCAAGTCACCCCGGGACAGGAAGCAAGCTTCATTTTTGATGTTCCCCATGGCGGGAAGAACATCATCGAACTCAAAGCAGCGGTTGCGGATAATGAAATCACGGAAGTGAACAACCAGGCATTCACTACCTTAAATGGCATTCGGGAAGACTTGAAGGTTCTGTTGATTTCAGGGGAACCCCATGCGGGTGAGCGCACCTGGCGCAACCTTCTCAAATCTGACGCTTCTGTGGACCTCGTTCATTTCACCATTTTGCGGCCACCGGGCAAACAGGACGGGACACCGATCAATCAGCTTTCTTTGATTGCGTTTCCAACGCGTGAACTGTTCGTTCAAAAAATCGAAGAGTTTGACCTCATTATCTTCGACCGCTACAAACGCATCGGTATCTTACCTGTCCTGTACTTCGATAATATCGCACGCTATGTGCAAAACGGCGGTGCCGTACTGGTAGCCGCAGGCCCTGAATATGCCGGGGTGCAAAGCATCGGCCAAACGCCGCTCAATCAGGTTTTACCAGCGCTCGCAAACGGCACTGTGCGCGAGCGTGCGTTCAAGCCACAGATATCCGATGTCGGTGAAATGCATCCGGTGACCCGCAGTCTCGATGGCTGGGACCCGCAGGACCCGCAGTGGAGCCGGTGGTTCCGCTCCGTGGACGTGGGCTCTGAAAATGGTGAAACACTAATGACCGATGACCAAGGTCGTCCGTTGTTGGTCTTGGAGCGCCATAACGAAGGCCGCGTTGCTCTTTTCTTGTCCGATCATGTTTGGCTTTGGGCAAGGGGATTTGAAGGCGGCGGCCCGCATGTGCAATTGCTTCGCCGGCTCGCCCATTGGCTGATGAAAGAACCGGAGCTCGAGGAAGAACGCCTCACCGCTCAAACCCGGTTAAAGAATTTAACGATCACACGCCAAAGCCTCGAAGGCGCGCCCGGCGATGCGGAGGTTATCTCACCCTCAGGTGAAAGAACCATGGTGCCTTTATCCGAGACAGAGCCTGGCAGCTGGACTGCGGAATTTGAAGCAGGCGAAATCGGATTGTATCGGGTGACCAGCGGCGAATTCACAACCCTCGCACAAGTCGGACCTGCCAATCCAAGACAACTTGCGGCGGTGACGAGCACGGGCGACATACTGGCTGACTACGTGAATGCCACGTCGGGCGGCATAGAACGCATCGGCGACGGTAACTTGCCGCGCCTGATCAATGTGAGCGAAACGGGCACCCGCAATGGCCGCGGTTGGTTTGGCCTCGTCGATAGGAACGCAACGGTGTTGAATGGCGTGTCAACGACACCGCTGTTTGCAGGCCTGCTAGGCCTTGCGCTTCTCCTGCTAACATTCGCTGCAACATGGTACCGCGAAGGCCGTTAACCGCGAACCGAGCCATGTAGCTTGTTCTCACCTTCCTGCAAATAGCAGATCAACAGGCGGTCGTAGTCCACAGGTCCCGGCAGGGTCATGTCGCCACGTGGAACCTGCTCGAAACCAAAACGCTGATAATACGGTGCGTCACCCACCAGCAGTATAGAACCATGTCCTTTGGCGCGGCTCTCCACGACAGCATGCTCCATCAATTGTTTACCAAAGCCCATGTATTTGTATTCAGGTGAAACAACGAGAGGCCCTAACAACAAGGATGGATCATCGCCAATCTTGATTCTGGTCAAACGCACCGAGCCAACGATTTTCCCATTGTAGTATAAAACGAAGGAAAGCTCCGGCTCGTGGGGAATTCCTTCCCGAATTTTGAATGCGGTACGGGTAAACCGCCCAGGGCCAAAAGCGATTTCAGATAGCTCGTCAACGCACGTCGCGTGTTCAGGCTGTTCCAGAGTGATGTGGGTTGTTTGTGAGAAATTCATTGGATGCTCGCAGAAAAAGTATCAGTCGCAAGCACTCGGATCTGGCTTGCTCTATGCGAGCGAAAACGCGCGCTCGCTGCACGTGATCATTCGTCGTCGCTGTAACCGCTTCAAAAACACTTTTTGAATTTCCTTGTTTGTGGTCGTGCAGCTATCACAGCTTTTCTCACACGTCCAACCCAAAATTTCATACGGTTAAGTTTTACCAATTTGCCGACGGCGCAATGCCTGAGAAAACCTCCTCAATCCGGCGCCGTGTTCCGGCAGTAATATCATTGGGCAGGTCTTCCAGATCAAAAAAACCGATTTCCGCAATTTCTTTATTGGGCCTGAATAGCTCAATCGCTTCGCACCGGTCACAGACAAGCAAAGCGATATGGTCTCGTGGCGATGCACTCCGGTTGTAATGAAAGCTTTTCAGAACCAGAGGCGCAACTGCCCTTTGCGATGTTTCTTCTCGCAGTTCTTTTTCTGCTGCTTCGATTATTGTTTCGCCAGTCTCCACACCACCACCGGGCAAATGCCATCCGGAAATATACGTATGGCGAACCAGCAAAATCCGGTTTTGTTCATCCTTGGCCAAAACCCTGACGCCCAAGGTCATGGGCCTCGATAGTAGAAACCACCAATGAAGTAATCTGCGAATAAAGGGATTATTGGCCATCGCAGTTCTCTAACGATTGACCCACAGGCTTTCAAGCTTGCTGATCACAGTCTGGAGTAGTAAGAGCCAAACATGTTTAGGCTTGCGCATATTTCAGATGTCCATCTTTCGCCCTTGCCGCAAGTCAAATGGCTCGATCTCGCGAATAAGCGCATCACAGGCTATTTGAACTGGAAGCTGAACCGCAAGCACCAGATCGGCGGCAATTCTCTCACACCGCTCATGCGAGACCTCATAGCGGCAAAACCTGACCATATTGCTGTCACAGGCGACCTTGTGAACCTTGCGCTAGATCAGGAATTCAGCCATGGGCGTCAGTTTCTCGAAAGCCTTGGAGCACCGGAAAATGTATCCGCGATCTGTGGCAATCACGACGCCTATTTGCCTGGGAGTTTGGACAAGGCCCTACAACACTGGGCGCCGTTTACTTCCGGTGATCATCCAGCACGTCAAAAATCCACACAGTTTCCGTATCTGCGCATTCGTGGGGACGTGGCGATCATTGGATGTAATTCCGCCGAAGCCACGCTTCCATTTTTTGCCAACGGCTTTTTTCGGAAAGATCAGGCGGAGAGACTGCGCTCGGTTCTACGCCAAACAGCCGACCTGTGCCGCGTCGTGATGGTCCACCATCCGCCATTTCATAATGCAACCAAATGGCACAAGCGATTAATCGGTATTGAGCGCTTTCAAGAGGTTATCAAAAACGAAGGTGCCGAACTGATCCTCCATGGTCATACGCATTTAGCGACCCGAACTGAAATCCCTGGCAAAGAGAAACCTGTTCCCGTAATTTGCGTTCCGGCAGCGGGTAACGGCTTGGGTGATCACAGACCCGCTGGCAGGTACAACCTGTTTGAAATAACTGGGTCTACCGGGAACTGGAAAATTAACTGGCAGGCTTTTGGAATGAAAGAACCAAACGGTCCGATTGTGAAACTAGACGCTGCCGCACTTTAGGCTCGTTTACGGCGCACCAATCCAGTTGTTCCTTCCTCTTACTGCAAGGACAGACACCTGAGCTTACTGTGAAGCCAAACCGATAATCCAGGCTCGGAACGGTTCGAACTGATCAAAAACCATTGCGAGGATCAGAGCCCCAAGTCCGATTGCCAAACCAAGCAGCAGCCACCCAAACGCGCCCAAAATAGTGCCTTTTTGCGTACCGTTCTTTTCATTCAGCTCCGTAGCAGTGGAAGATTTGATTTCCTCATTTATCGATGAGGATTGATCTTTTTCATCTGCCTCCCCATCAGCAACCGCCCTGGCATTCTTCAGCGATTGCCAATCACCTTCCAGCATTCGCTCGCGTTCCAGAACACGCTCGGCCACATAGTCTGTGATGCGTGCACCAATTTTTTCGCGATTTTTTGAACTGCCAAGTATGGTCCGGCCCATCCGCGTGTCTTTGACAAATTCATAGACCCTGCCATCTTTGCCCATCCGAACGAAAGACGTCATATCAATCCAAAGTCTGGGCACTTCGCCTTGGGTTAACGCGAAATCAAACATATCGATTTCTTCAGGCAAAGCTTGAAAGACAGGTGCGAGGTCTTCCGCCAATAACTCAAGGCGGCTCACCTTGGCATGTTTCATCTCCACCACAACATCGTCGCGGTCTGCCTGCGCCGTTTTCACCTTGCGCATTGCACTGGCAAGATCGTGCACCTTGCGTTCAATGTCTTCGGCTTCGAGGTCCTTTTCCGCCATTGGAAACATCCATGCTTAACGTTTCGTTAAGCATAATATTTCGCCAAAACCGTTGGATTGCAAGGGGCGAGGCCAGATGCTGATTTCTAAGCGCTACCAAACAGGATGTTGCCAACCAGCGCATCTCGCCCATAGACATCCTTGTGGAATTTCGGTTTTCCACCATCAACCCAGACCGTAAAATAAGTGAGGTGAATCGGCACCTTTTTCTTCAGGTCTACCCGCTGGGTAGCAGGGTTAGCGAGTATCTTGCTGATCTTAGATTGGTTCATCGAGCGTGATCCGAACAAATGTTCAGCAAACTCCAAAGGTTTTTCCACCCGAATACAACCATGCGAAAAAGCACGCGCTTTCTGCGAGAATAACTGTTTGGATTGCGTGTCATGCAAATAGACATTGAACTTGTTCGGCAGCATGAATTTCACCAGACCAAGCGCGTTGTTGTCGCCTGGCTGCTGGACGATCTTATAGGGGAAGTTTTTCCCGCTCACCGAATTCCAGTCCACCGAGTGAGGGTTCATGGCAGGCGCATCAGCCTTCCAGCTTGTGTAGACTTTGTAATTGTTCTTTTCGAGATATCCCGCATCTTTTCGAAGCTTGGGAAGAATTTCATTCCCGGCAATTGAACGCGGTACGGTCCAAGTGGGATTAAACTCCGCATATTGTATCGTGTGGCTGAACATCGGCGTCTTGTGGTACGGCTTTCCAACAACCACGCGACGACGATCTTTGGTCTTGCCGTTTTCCACCAACAGCATTTCAAACGCTGCTTGGTTGACCAGAACATGGCGTTTGCCGAGGTTTCGGGGCAACCAGCGCCAACGCTCCATATTGATGACGATCTGCTTGGCTTTCGACCCCGTAGCGCTCTTCAATAGTTTTCTGAGCGCAAGATATTGCGGGTGTACTGGACGTAAGCTCTCGATCACTTTAGCCGGCCCGGAGCGGTTGGCAGCTTTCAGCCATCCTTGAACATCCGCTTTTTTACGAGAAATAATAATGTCCGGCTCAGAAACAGCGGGAGTGGTTCGACCGGCCGAAAGATCGCGGCCGAATTTCCAAAACGCCTCGCTGAGATATAACTCAGCAGATTGCAGGTCTTTGCCTGTTAATTGTTGAATGTTCTTTGGCACACCATAGAGATACGAACTGGGCTCCAAACCATCAGAACCGGCATTTTGAAAAACCTTTATTAATTCTACGCCGCGCTTGTTAAGGCCCTTTTTCCCGGTCCATATGCCCTTGCCGAGTTTGCCCCGGTAGTATTTCTTCAACGGATCAAGATCGATTACCGTCCCGTTCCAGTTAAGGGCGTCACCGCGCAAGACACTTGCCACGTTCGCTGCATTTGCAACTCCGGCAAACGCTGAAAAACCGAGTGATAGACCACCTGCCAAAAATGATCGCCGCGAAATCATCGTGAATAAAACCTCATGAATCGACGTGTTGCTTTCAGACAAGGTATCGCAAAGCTCCTTTGAAATATACTCGATTACACCGCGTTGGCATTATTGTGATTGCAACACTCCGGCATATTTCGTGATGAAATATCGTTTGAATTTTTGGTCGGGAAATTACCCAAGTTTAGGCCGTTGAACGCCCAAATTGATTGCCATCTTCCTGCTTCCGCAACGGCATGACGCCGTGTGTGGCTTAAAGAAAGGGAGAAGAAAAATGAAAAATCTTTTGATCGCAATCGCGTTTGGCGCTGTTTCAACATCAGCAGCGCTCGCACAGGCAAGCTTCCAGACCGTCGATGCTGACGCGAACGGAGCTGTCACATTCAGTGAAGCTGTGAATGCAGGCATGCCATGGACTGAAGATCAGTTTAACGCCGCTGATCAAAACTCCGATGGCGCGCTTGATGAAACGGAGTTTACAGCAGCACTCCAGTAGGTCTGGCGGACCATTGAGGCAACATATCACCAGCCCGGTTCACGCCGGGCTGGACCATTCATTGAAATGACAATCGCTTAAGAGAGACGGTTCACAGCGCTGACAAGCGCTTCCAGTGATGCCGCCACAATGTTCGAATTTACACCCACGCCAAAACCTTTGACGCCATCGACCTCCACTTCCATGTAACAGATCGCGGAAGCATCTGAGCCGGACTTGAGCGAATGCTCAGAATAGTCGATGACAGAAATCGTCTTGCTTAGGTGTTTTGAAAGGGCGTCGACAAAGCCGTCAATCGGGCCGGTCCCCTCACCTGAAATGAGTAGTTCATCCCCCGCATCAATCACACGAGCTTCAAGGCTTCGCAATTTACCGCCCTGGCCTTCAACCGGCACAGTTGTGTGATCCAAGTATTTCATCCGTGCCTCGGGTTGGCGCACATAGACTTCCTGGAAGACCTCGTGAATGCGAGCCGACGGTAGCTCCTTCCCCTCAAGATCAGTGATGCGCTGAACTTCCTCCCGCATCTCGATCTGTAGGTTTCTCGGCAGGTTTATCCCGTAATCCTGTGCCATAATATAGGCGATGCCACCTTTGCCCGACTGCGAATTAATACGGATGATCGCCTCATAGGTGCGACCCACATCTTCCGGATCGATTGGCAGATATGGCACTTCCCAGAGAGGCTTGTTCGCCTTTTCAAGCGCTTTCATTCCCTTGTTGATCGCATCCTGGTGTGAACCGGAAAAAGCGGTGTAAACGAGCTCACCCACATAAGGGTGGCGTTCCGGTATCCGAAGCTGATTTGAATATTCGTAAACATCTTTCATGCGCGGAATGTCCGAGCAATCCAGTTTTGGATCAACACCTTGTGTGAACATATTCAACGCAAGGGTTACGATGTCCACATTGCCGGTCCGTTCGCCGTTCCCAAACAAGGTACCTTCCACCCGATCAGCACCAGCCATCAGTGCGAGTTCCGTGGCAGCAACACCCGTTCCCCGGTCATTGTGGGGATGCAGAGATAAGGTGATAGCTTGGCGATTATCAAGATTGCGGCTCATCCACTCGATCTGATCCGCATAGATATTAGGCGTCGACATCTCGACAGTTGCCGGCAAGTTCAAAATCAATTTGTTTGCCGTCGACGGTTCGATCACTTCGGTGACCGCATTGCAGATTTCCAAGGCAAAATCGAGTTCTGTGCCGGTGAAACTCTCAGGCGAGTATTCAAAACGATAACCACCACCAGCCTTCTCGGCCATGTCACGGATCATTTTCGCGGCATCGACTGCAATCTGCTTGATGCCATTTCGGTCTTGGCCGAAGACCACGCGCCGCTGCAATTCAGAGGTCGAATTGTAGAAGTGAACAATTGGTTGGTTCGCGCCTTCCAGAGCTTCGAATGTGCGGGTGATCAGTTCCGGCCGACACTGGACCAAAACCTGAAGTGATACATCATCGGGCACATTGCCTTTCTCCACGCACCACCGGGCAAAATCAAAATCCGTTTGAGACGCTGACGGGAAGCCGATTTCAATTTCTTTGAAATGCATATCCAAAAGGAGCTTGAACATGCGCTCCTTACGATCTTGCCCCATTGGGTCAATCAGCGCCTGGTTGCCGTCTCGAAGGTCCACCGAACACCAGATAGGCGCTTCAGTAATGGTTTTTCCGGGCCAGGTGCGATCAGTCAGGTCAACCTGAGCATAGGCTTGGTACTTTTCTGATGCCTCAGGCATAATCGACATGTGATTTGGATCAGTCATGATTGAGTTCCGTGCATTTGTTAGGGCCCCGAATTCCATGGAAACCCTGAATTGTAAACAATGTTATTTTGAAAAAATGAGAGCGGGCCAGGAGGCGGAACCGACCGCCGGGTGCTCTCTTAAGACAAAGCCCGACGATCGCTGCTAAGTGCGAGAAGGAGGCTTGAAAGTAGGAGCGTTGCAAAGTTCATAAATTCGAAATACCCCATCCAATCGGATGTGGCAAGCTATTCAACATCCAACCGAAAAAGCGCGCGCCGTGGATTACCAGAATTTCCACCACGGCTTCGCAGTATCGGCAGTTGCGGATTCAGCCTCATCTTGAGAAACCGTCTCAGCTTCAGCGGTTGCGTCAGCATTGAACGTATTCGCTGCAGCAGCATCGGCAATCTCAAATGCTTCATCCAGTGCTTTTCCGGCGGCATCCAAGTCCCCTTCTCCGCATTTTGCGAAGCCTTCGTCAATTTTACCCTGCGCTTCACTCGCTGCCGCTTCATCAATGCGACCCAGGATCAAGCGGACCTTGCCCCGTTTGACCAGCAAATCCGTATTGTCGCATTTCGCAATGAGAGCCTGAAACGCTTCCTCGGTTTTACCGCCATCAGCGCCTGCTTGCTGTTCCTGAGCGTGGGCTGTGCCCACTCCAAGGCTAATCAAAAAAGCGACAAGAGCAGATGTTTGAACGATTGAAGACATATCTATTCCCTTCCATCCATGCCGATCAGAGCGCGGCGAAGTTTTGCGGACATGAAGTCCATGACAATTACGGTGATCAGTACCAAAATCGAAATATACGCCACATTTTCGAAGCTGGTTCCGGTTTGCAGATACCCAAGGAACATCAGGCCAATGCCCCCCGCACCCATGGCACCGATAATCACAGCACCGCGTGTATTGGATTCGAGATAGTACAAAGACTGCGAAATAAAGATCGGCAGTATCTGCGGAACGATCCCGAAGCGTTGTTGCTGCACCCGGCTGGCACCTGTTGATTGGATGCCCTCTTTTTGTTTGTTATCGGTGTTTTCAATCGCCTCGGAAAAGAGTTTGCCCAAGGTACCGGTATCAGTAAACGCAATGGCGAAAATGCCGGTAAACATGCCTGGCCCAAACGCTCGAAGGAAAATCAGGCTCCAAATCAAAACATCAATTCCACGCAACAGGTCAAAGAACCGACGCAAGAAAAACCGGATGGGCGCAAATGGCATAATGTTTCTGGCGGCAGCAAAGGCAAGCGGCAAACTCACAACAGCAGCGACCATGGTGCCGATCAACGCCATGAAAATCGTTTCCACCATGGCAATCATAACTTCCTGATGAAGCCAGATTTCATTCAACCAGATCTCACTTGTTACCAATGAGAAATTGGATTGTTTTGGATCGATGCGATTTTCGTCAAAGATCGTGCCGAGCGCCTCGAACAATGAGAAGTCAGCCAAGGGGCTGTTGAAGTCGAAAAAGAAATAGGCCCATCCGAGTTCATAGCGGTGTATTTCCAGTTTCTTTTTATAGACCTGCAACCGCTCATAAAGAGATGGCCTAACTTCAATTTTACTCTCCGTAACCCGAACCCACTCCGGCAAAGGCGCAGAACTATTATCCGCCCATCTGACAGTTGGCGTTTCATCAACGACCGAGAAAATCAGTGATGCGTCCGTACCGGGCCAATTGTCCATCGTGACACGGTCCGGCAAAATGGACATGGACCCGCCATTGTCAAAATTCACTGTGGTCTGATCATCGCCTCGGTCGAGCCACTCAGGAGTTCGTTCATCGCTGTAGACAAAGTTGCGCCCTCCCTCATAGGTTGCGCGAATTTCACCCGGTTCATCCCACCGCATATCCACATGTTCTTTGTATGCATAGGTATCGAGGACAAAGAGCGAAGCTCGATCAGGGAACCAGATTTTCTTCCCGTCGGGGATGAAACTAAGAATGGAGAAAACAAAATAAAGGGCAAGCGCAACTAGGCTACCGATTATCCACCAACGGCTTTTGAAAGCTTCTTTTTCTATCTCGCGGCGCAACTTGTTATGCGAGTCAGCTTGAACAGCAGAAACACTCATCGGGCTTCTCCAATCAGTTTTCCACGCAGCCAACCGGACAGATAGTCAAATGCGATAATCGTCGCGACCAACAGAAACATGATCGCAATTACTTCGTGGCCAAACCGCCATTGAATGTTTGTATTGAGCGCCTCACCAATGCCGCCTGCGCCCACAAATCCGAGAATGGTCGAGGCCCGCACATTGATTTCAAGGCGCAGGAGCGAATACGAAAAGAACAACGGCATCACCTGTGGCAAGACACCAAACCGCACACGCTGAACCCAACCTGCACCCGCGGATTGCAACCCCTCAAGCGGCTTTGCATCGATATTCTCAATGGCTTCTGAAAACAGTTTACCCAATGCGCCAGTGGTATGGATGGTTATGGCAATCACAGCGGGGAGAAGGTTTTTCCCCATGAGGAAAAGCAGCACCATCGCAATAACCAGTTCCGGAAAAGAGCGGAACAAATCAAGCATGCGACGTGTCGTCTGAACGATCCATTCGTTTTTGACAAGGTTCTTGCTTGCAAAGCAGCTTAAGACGACTGCAAAACAAAAGCCCGCAAAGGTCGAGAAAAACGCCATGTTGATCGTCGACATGAGTTCGGGGAAGTGTTTTGCAAGAAGCGGAAACCAATCCCAGCCGCGCTCATAGGCTTCTGCAATCATGTCGGCAGGGAACTTGAATATATTAGGAAGCCCAGCCCAGAAACTGCTCGCGTTCCGAGTATTAGCGAGATCAATTCCCGCAAGCAGAATAACAGACGCTACCCCGATCGCCAGCAGGGTATAAATCAGGCGCTGTCGCGCCATTGTTTTCAGATTGTCTTCCAAATGCTGAAGGTGCGCAGGAAGAACACTCGGTGCGTCGATTGAGGGCGCGGTCATGGGAATTGCTCGGAGGAAATGAGGGAAGACCGGCGGTTACCCGCCGGTCTCTTGATCGATTAATTGCTTTCGATTTTTGCCTTACGGGCCTTCACGATCACTTCGTAGAATGAATGATCAACAGGCACCCAAGCTTTCACCAAACCGTTTGCGATGTTTTCGCTGCACTCAGGATCGTTTTCATGGATCCACTGCTTCATGCCAAGCATCACATCTTTTGCTTCTTGTGGAAGCTTCTTCGGCATGACAATCGGACCGTTCGGGATCAGTTTTGATGACCAAACCTGAACGATGTCGTCCATGTTCAAGATGCCTTTGTCGACCATCTTGCGAAGGTTACCGGATGAGTATCCCTCATCCCACTCACCAACACCGGACACCCAAGTCACAGCCACGTCCACATCGCCATTCAAGACGCCGAGCACGCCATTTTCGTGGCCACCCATGAAATCGGCGGATGCGTAGTAACCTTCAATACCGCCTTCAACCTGCTCTTGCAGCTCAATCGATGGGATCAGGAAACCTGATGTTGAGTTAGGATCTGCGAAACCGAGGCGCTTACCCTTTGTGTCTTCGAGTGTCTTGATGCCGGAGTCTTTCCGCGCAACCATCACGGAAAAATACCCTGTGTCACCAGTTGGCTGCATGCGTGTCATGATCGGCTCAACCGCGTTGGGGTCTTCCAGATATACGCCCGCATAACCTGATGAACCGAGCCAAGCATAGTCGAGGTTGCCACCGAGAAGTGATTCTAGTGTTCCCGCATAGTCTTTGAACGTAAACATTTTGGCAGGCACCTGATAGGCAGCTTCAATGTAATCCTTGAGGCATGCGTTCCGGGTCAAAACATCCTGCGCAGCTTCGTCACCGAGAAAGCCAATACGGAATTCAGGCTGTACGGAACTCATGTCCATTTTTGGGCCTTTGTAATCCACCGCATACGCTGAGGTTGCAGTCATAACGATTGCTGCTGCAGAAGCGGCAAGCGTTCTCAGGGTCTTTCCAAACATATCACGTCTCCTTGTTGGGTTTGTCTGGTTTGAGGTCTATTCAGCGGCAGCCTGCATCGGCTCCTTGATCTTTGCCGATTGCAAAGACGTGGAGGTAATCGATGCTTCAAACGCTTCATCTGCTTCCGCTCCATAAATCTCACGCGCTTTTGCGTCTGTGAGCATGGATGGCACATCATCGAACACCACAGCCCCTGCCGACATGCCAATGACACGGTCGCAATAGGTACGAGCGGTATCAAGCGTATGCAGGTTGCAGATAACGGTGATGTTTTCTTCTTTATTGATCGCCTGTAGCGCCTCCATAACAAGACGCGCGTTTAGCGGATCAAGCGATGCAATCGGTTCATCAGCCAGGATAAGCTTAGGCCGTTGCATCATCGCTCTACAAATTGCAACGCGCTGCTGCTGACCGCCCGATAATGTTTCAGCCCGTTGAAGAGCAGTTGGCGCAACACCAAATCGATCCAGCAGGTGAAGCGCTTCAAACCGCTCTTCTTTTGAGAAGAACTTAAGAGATGAACGCCATACGGACTGGCTGTTCAACCTGCCAAGGATCACATTTGTCAGTACATCCAGACGCGGCACAAGATTGAACTGCTGGAAAATCATTGCGCAGTCTTTTTGCCACGCAAGTTTTTCACGACCGGAGAGTGCGAGGACGTTTTTTCCCTCGTAAATAGCTTCGCCGGATGTCGCGTCCGTCATACGGTTAAGTATTCGAAGAAGTGTAGATTTCCCAGCTCCAGACCGCCCGATGATTCCCACCATTTGCGGCTGATCAATCTCAAAATTTACGTTATTGACCGCTGTTACGCCTTGATTGAATTGCTTATGCAAATCTTTGATCGCAAGCATGGCATCCTACACAAAAGAGTTGGTCGTGCCTGACACCTACGTTGCGAATATTTCAGATTGTTATCATTTATCTGACAGTTTCATGACTGTCCCCAAAGCTTTCAAAGACGCTTATAAATCAAGGTGAAGGCCTTTCGAAAAGAATACACATTGGGCTCTCCGGGGCTTTAATAGCCAAATCAATGGAGGTTTTTGGCTTAAGTATCGAAGCTTCCTGATCGCCCAGCGCCTTTTGCAAATCGTTCTGCGCCTGCAACACCTACTTTGGCGACTTCTTCTTTGCTGCCAAACCATTCCCGCCGCATTGCCTCACGTTCAGAAAACGAGTGCTGAGATCGCGCTGATCTTCGGTCTGCGTTCATGCAGCTTTGGGGAAATTTGGTAAGAGAATGAGCGAGCGCCTCCGCCTCAGCCCTTGCCTGACCTAGAGGAACAACACGCTCGCATAGACCGATCCGCAGACATTCATCAGCATCCACACGTCGACCGGTGAGGATTAGGTCCATCGCACGCCCTTCCCCCACGAGCCTTGGCAGACGGACCGTTCCGCCATCAATAAGCGGCACGCCCCATCTTCGGCAAAACACGCCCATGAATGCAGTCTCTTCCATAACGCGCATATCGGCCCAGATGGCGAGTTCCATGCCCCCTGCAACGGCGGCCCCGGAAACAGCCGCGATGACAGGCTTTGAAAGATCAAGCCTGCTTAGCCCCATCGGAGCCATGGGCAGTTCCCCTTCTTCGGGAAAATCGTACACATCCATCGCTTCGGCATCAGCCAGTTCAGCTGCCCGTTTCAAATCGAATCCGGCACAAAAATTGCCGCCTTCGCCCCAAAAGACGGCAACTTTCGCATCGTCTGCCGCGTCATATTTAGTGAATGCTTCATACAAAGCTTTTGCGTGTTCGGGGTCCATCGCGTTGCGAGCCTCTGGCCTCGAATGAATGATCGTCCAAATGGGACCGTCCTTTTCTATTCGTACCGGCATTGCTTACTCCTCCAAACCAAAGCCTGAACCCTAGCGCCCCAAAAGCGCCACCACATTTTCAATCATCCGCATTCCGGCATCACCACCAAGCGACATGATTGACTCAGGGTGAAACTGCACCGCCGCAACCGGCTCATGTTGATGTTCAAATCCCATCACAATCCCATCGTCGGTGATAGCCGTAACGGTAAACTCATTCGGCAAAGTTTGCGCAGCGGCGTGAATGGAATGATATCGGCCGATTGTGATTTCATCATCAAGGCCTGAAAAAACGAGACCCTGATCAGTGATCTTTATACGCGAAGGCTTCCCATGCATTGGAATCTGCAATTGACGCAACTCGCCACCATAATGTTCTGCAATTGCCTGAAGCCCAAGACAAACCCCAAATACCGGCAAATTCCGTTCCCGCGCCTTTGTGATGGTTGTGCCGCAATCAAAATCGGCAGGACTTCCCGGCCCCGGCGATAACACGACAAGATCCGGGCTATACTCTTCAAGCACTGTCTCAGAAATTGGGGACCGCACCGTCAGAACATCGGCTCCGGTTTGCCGGAAATAATTCGCCAATGTGTGAACGAATGAATCCTCATGGTCCACCAACAGAATTTTCCGACCCTCACCGACCTGTGATGTTTCGCGTTCCGATGCCGAAGTATTGGATTTTCCAGCCTCTCGAATGGCCGCCAACATGGCAGACGCTTTCAGCTCCGTTTCCTTTTCTTCTTCCATGGGGTCGGAATCAAACAGCAAAGTCGCACCGGCACGCACTTCCGCGATACCATCCTTGATGCGCACCGTCCGCAAGGTGAGGCCAGTGTTCATGTCACCATTGAAATGCACTATGCCAACGGCACCGCCATACCAGGCACGTGGCGATTTTTCGTGTTCCTCGATATGACGCATCGCCCACAGTTTTGGCGCGCCTGTGACGGTCACCGCCCAAGCATGACTGAGAAACGCATCGAAAGCATCCATGCCCTCACGAAGCCGGCCCTCAATGTGATCAACTGTATGGATCAGCTTTGAGTACATTTCGATTTGCCGGCGCCCAATCACCCTGACACTACCGGGTTCGCACACCCGTGACTTGTCATTGCGATCCACATCGGAACACATGGTGAGCTCGGACTCATCCTTTTTCGAATTCAGCAATTTCAAAATCTGCTCAGAGTCTTCAATCGCATCGCGGCCACGCTTGATTGTCCCGGAAATCGGACATGTCTCAACGCGACGTCCCGAAACACGCACAAACATTTCAGGCGAAGCGCCTACCAAATATTCCTGCTCGCCCAAGTTTATGAAAAAGGAATAGGGCGAAGGATTTGTATGCTTCAATTTACGCGAGATTTCCGCCGGCTCAGTCTTACATTGCTCAAAGAACATCTGCCCGGGCACGACCTCAAACAGATCACCACGCTTGAACTTCTCCTTGGCCTTCTCGACCATCGCAGCGTATTCACCCGGCTCATGGTCGCCACGCGGCGGAACGATGTCACTAGGCTTAAACGGATCTGAAACAACTTCACGTTCGATCCCTTGGGTAGTTTTGCCGCCGATTGAGAACTCATATTTATCGTGCCATGCAATCGCCTGATGGTGATCAACGACGAGGATTTCATCAGGAAGAAACAACACAAGGTCGCGCTGGTCATCGCTGCGCTTCATCTTGAATTCAAGATCATCAAACTGAAATGCGAGATCGTAGCCAAACGCTCCATAAAGACCGAGATTTGGGTCTGCATCGCTGCGAAACAGATCCACGATGGCGCGCACTACAGAAAATACCGTTGGCGAACGCGAACGCATTTCCTCAGAAATGATCCGCCCGGGCTTTTTGACCTGCACTACAACTTTTCTTCCATCCAGACGGACAGATGCCACATGCTCATGCGCGCTCAACACATCATGAATTGGCTTGAGAAAGATTTCACCGCGGGTGTTATAGGCGATGATCTCCACATCCAACCCCTTCGCCTCGAGGCCGAGGGGCGGATTGACGATGGCTGTATCCCATCGGGTATAGCGACCAGGATACTCATAGTTTGATGACAAAACCGCTCCACGTTGGGAGTTCACTTTGTCGAGTGTATCGCTAATGGCCGTTGCGTATTCCGCAGGAAAACTTTCCCGAGAAATGCCTATGCTCGATGCCGTCTCATAGCTGATTGATGAAGATACCATTTGGGTGTTCCTGTTTTTTGTCCCGCTCCAAGACAAACAAAAAGCCGCTTGGAATTTCCAGCGGCCTTAAAATTAAACACAAAGAGAGTGACCGCAGGGTTAGTGCGTCCACCACCAAGTGTTGTTTCCGAAATTACTCATGAGATTTCTCTAACCCGAGCGCTCGCGCTGCACAAGTATTTTGCCAAAACGAGATTCACAAAAAAATTGGGGAAGCTCACACCGGGCGGATTGGTATGAACTTCCCCGTAGCAAAAACCTACCCTTGAGCAGGTACACGCCGTACCGGTTTATAGCAGGGGGACCGGGACCTCGTGTCTTGGGTTCTGAAGAAGCTTCAGAAGATACCCAAGGTGTACATTTTATACGTTAGTATGTAAAGTATTTTCTACCTTAGGTTGCATTTTTATATTCAAGATTACGCGAGAATTTATATTGTAAAAACAAACGTTTATGGGAAATAACTAGCTAGATCCGCAAATTCTGCACGCAAAAATGAGCTAAGTCTTGGTTACTTAACGGTAAAATTCAGTCGGGAAAAGACACTTCGGGTCACATCCCACGCGAAAAACAAGGGATGATTCGCAATCAATAATGCGGTGAACTGGAAGCCTCAGCGATCCAGTACATCACGCATTTCGACCAGGTTGGAACGGACACGTAAAAGATCGAACCCGATGGATTCCAGATGTGACTTAATCAGACTTGAGGCACTTCCGTTTGCCACAACAAACGGTTGGGTGCGTAGAACATCTTTCAGCTGTCCGTCCACACGTTCCCAAAGATTGGCGAGGTTTCGCTGATCGAAAACGCCGCGGAAGTCACTGCGCATCGCAGTCAACATGCCATGATATGCATAAAGCTGACCGTAGGCGAACCAGAACCGGTCATCGGCCCGTCGGTCGAACCCAAAGGCGCTTGCCTGTTCCATACGGCGCTGAAGGATTTCTGATGTGGACCCAATATCCGCTGTCACGCGGTCCATGAACTGCAGGAGGTTATCGGCCCGTGTATCAAAGTCCGCATTACATGCTGCCAACTCGTCATTGAATGCCAGCAAGCTTGCACGTGCGTCACGCAAACGAGCTTGGGTAGATGGCTGCAGGAATGGCGGCGAAAACGTGAATACCCAAGCATCTTCGCGGTAATTCGCGGCCTCACGGGCTTTTTGCAAATTCTGGTTGATCGATGATGTGCCGCGAACGCGTCCAAGGCGATCCACCAATTCCACTGCCGTGCGGCGAACCACCTGATTTGTGCCCAGTTGAAAAGCAGCCCGGTTATCGAAAAATGGGGTTTCTTTCCAATCCCAGATCAGCATGAGGCCTGCCTTGTAAAGCGGGTTTGATGGAACCCAAGGGCCTTCGTTCACATTACCATTGATGAGATCGGCACTCGCCTGAACCATGGCCGACGGCTGGCACACACCTGGCGAAATCTGTTCACCTGCACCTTTTTCCAACTGTGCGATACTGTACTTAGAAGCATAATTCTCATCACCGATAGACCAGAACTGAGTGATGAAGATCAGATAGACGTAGCTTAGAACGACAAGAAACAGAACGATGAAAACAGGGATTTTGATAAACCAGCCCTTCCCTCTCAGCCAATTGCGAAATGCGAGAAACGGCCACAACAGCCACGCAATCACTAATCCAATGCCTTTTCCGAGCATGGAAAACATCCGCGAAAAAAAGTCGATAATTGGATCTAGCATGTTGGCATTCCTTGTAACGTCGTTATTGGCGGTTAATCATCCAACCCAAATAAATTTTCAAATTCCCGCTCCCTGTTCCGCAGGTAAGTATTTTCAATCACATTTTCCACAAATTCACGGTAGTTTGCGGACCATCCTTCACGATCTCGATTAAAACCAGGCCGATTGAATTCAAACCGGGTGAGAAAATCAAACGGCACATATTCCGAGATTAACCTGTTGGTCAGCCCCTGTTCGTCCTCATCAGGATCAGCACGACACAAGACAAATCGCAAGTCGAGCTCGACTTCTTCAATGTGAATGTTGGACCAGTCACCAACCTGCTCCAGAGCCCAATCAATAAGTGGGATTGTATTATCGTCACGCACAATTTTCGCATTTTCCCGGCACCAGCGCTGCAGCCACCCGGTATCGGAAAGAGAGCTCGGGAAATCATCCCCGTTTTGATCAGCAAGCCAGACCGCTGCCATAAACTTTCTTGTTTCGAGCAACTTGGACCGCTCTATCCAGGAACCGAGCGGTGGTTGCAAACGCTCACTCTTCTGCAAAAACTCAAACACTGATTTTTTGTCGGCAATATCAAGGTAACCCACTTGCCACGGGCGGGACCGCCGGAAGCCCCGCGCCTTCGGGTCACAGATTACAGTGATGTATGCTCCGTCGTTAAAAACATAGGTGCCACCAAAATGCGTGGCCCAGAAACTTTCGTGCTGAAACACCACTTCATCAGGCAGCAGTTTGTTTTCCCGAATGTCGCCCGTCTGTTTTGCAAGCTCAACCATTTCATGAAGCATGGCATCGTCACGCCATGCATCCTGCTCTTTTAGCAGCCGATCAATCTTCAGTTTCAAGTCGGCAGTTTTCTCAGTGAGATTTTCATGGGTGCCGATTTTGAATTCGACCTGCTCAATTGAGAGCAAATCGTCGATATCATCAATCTCATAAACGTTGTCTTCGATTTCACCGAACACCACATCTTTAATGGTCAGCGCGTATAAAACACGTCGGTTCTCTTCGAAGAACTCTTCCATCAAGTCTCGTGTATTGGAGAACGAAGCGTGGATCAGCGAGAGGCGCGACTGGTCTGGCGACAGGATAATGAAACGACGGTTCACGCGTTTTGGATCCAGATAATCATCGTCTCCGAGCGCGTTCGCGACCTCCGGAGAAAAGCCGATCATATCGATGCGAAACGTTTCAAGCGCAGGCATCTTCAAACCAAATGCCGCCATGGCCCGCGTATATCTGTCAATCAGATGCGGCTCATCTATCGTCATCAATTTTGTGAATGTGTCAGGCATGAACGTCGCTTTATCTCGTGAACATTTCAACAAGCGTTTCGGAGACTAATTCAGCTTCACTCGGTGCTATTTTCCCGATCCGCTTAATGAGCCTGCTCTTGTCGATTGTCCGGACCTGATCTGCCATTGCCTGACCTAAAACATTATCGAATGAAATGGGAATTCGTGACACGTACGACTTATTGGATGAGGTCAATGGTAGAATGATTACGGTTCTTATCCACTTATTCAATGCATTCGGTGAAACAATTAAGCACGGCCTCGTCTTTCGCACCTCTGATCCCACCGTTGGGTTCAAATCCACCAACCAAACATCATCCCGCGCGACTTTCTTATTGTTATCCCTTACCATTCCCAATCAATATCTTCCGGTTCTGGCGAAATTGAATCGGGTAAAAGCAATTCATCATCGCCTTCTTCTGCCATTTTCTGAAAAGCTTCATCCCATCCTTCGCGAGGCTTCTTAGCTGGCAGGATAATCAATTTCTGATCTTCAACCTGCATTTCAACGGTGCCTTCAAGCTGGCATTGCTCCAAAATTGCTTTTGGAATTCGAATACCGTGGGAGTTTCCAATCTTTATGACATCTACCTTCATATCAATCACTCCTGATGTAATTACAATATAATTACACTATGCTTGCCAATCAAGCATCCCACCGCCCGTCACTTTTCATGGCTGTGATTTCTTTGGCAGCCTTCTCGCGCTGGCGTTCGCGGCGGATCATCTCTTCAACCGCGGCATTATCGGATTTATCGGTGTAACGGAATTCACTGTCTGCGTAGCGGTTGATTTCCTGCATTACCATTTGCAGGTCAAACGGACCGCGCAATTCCTCAATCATGGATTTCTTGTCATCATATGGCTTGTGCATGAAAGCCTCAGGCGTCTCAAACCACTCATCCGGGAGATCAATGTCCATCGCCCGCATCTTGATCGCATCGGTAATGTTCTTGATTGCGCGCCCGGTAAACCTCGGCTCGGCCAGTTTGATCATATGCAGATACGTTCCCACATCAGCCATGGTTTTCAGCTTGTTGTCTTTTTCAAATCGCTCATAGACCCGAAGGAGGCCTTCCTCTTGCGGCTTGTTGTGCTGCCCATATGCGGTTGAGACAGCCTCCTTGATTGCCTGCGCTTCGAAGAGGTCATGATCACCCAGCGGAATATTATGGTTCTTGCCGGCGAGCAGTGCGAAGATGTCGATATAGTCATCCCGCGTCTGTGGTCCATCAACCAACCAACGCGCGCCCGCGCGCTGCCGTAACGCATCATCGACATTTTCAGGATAATTCGAGAACATGCCGAATGAGCAATTGCCCCGGACCACCGTCGTTGCCCCGGCAAAACTCTCCATTAGAACGGCGGTCACTTCTTGCTGTCCGGCGGATGCCCGGTCGTCGGAACGTTTGGCGGCCACTTGGTCTATATCATCCACCGTACCAAGACCGATGGTCTTTGGGTTGAGAACGTTGTTGATGAACTGCTTACAGTTCTGGCCCGATTTACCCTGATATGAGGAAATCTGATCGACGCCAAAATTCTCGTATGTGAAACCGTAGCCCGCCGTCTGACAATAATCATTGATGATGCCCGCGATCATTTGAATAAGAATGGTCTTACCGGTACCTGGAGCGCCGTCACCAATAAAGGTGAACAAAAACCCACCGAGTTCCAAAAATGGATTCATCTGCCGATCAAAGTCATATGCCATCAGCATTTTCGCGAGTTTAAGCGACTGGTACTTGGCAATATGGTTGCCGATAATTTCATCTGGCTGTTTGAACGTCATCACCAGAGGCTTGGATTTTCCGCCCGGCGCCACATCAAATCCGTTCAATTCAAACCCATCGGCTTCCAGTCGAAGATGCGTATTTTCGAATACCCCAAGTCCCGCAAAGCGGCCCTTACGCTGAAGCAATTCTTCCAGCGCCAAATCTGCCAGCGCCCGAATACGCGATTGCAGAACTTTATCGTCAGCACTTACACTGGCAGCCTCATCAAGACCACCGACCAGCCCCTTTAAGGCGTCTTGGGGTGTATCAAAGTTAAAGCTCGGCTCTTCCACATCATTGGCAGGCTCCCCCACGGTTTCAACAAATTGATGCAGATAAGCAGAGGCTGCGAACGCGGCCACATAGCTTGACGCTTCCAGCAGGCCCCGGAACTGCGTTGCCTCATCCCCTTCTAAAGACGAAGCCGCATTTTTCTTACGAAGGGAATCGAGGCCGGTTTGCTGCGCGAACTCATCAGCCACGGCCAAGGCAACTGCAATTGCACGCCGTGTCTTAAATAGAATGTTATGCTGGATGGGTGAGAGCATGCTGTCATCGGCAGCAACGGCAGAGAGGGTTTTCGTAAACTCCACTTCTCGCGTCGCTTTCATGCCTGCTGTGGAAACGGTCGAAACAAACCGACGGCGGGTTCCGGCAATTTCCGTTTTGGATTTATCATCGCGGGTTTCCAAAAGAACAAACTTGGTTACAAGCGATTGTGCAGTCGGCACATGATTGGCGATGTCTTTTTCGTCGATTGTTGTTAAACCCGTATCCATCACACATTCCTCAAGACATGCCCGTCAGAAATGACGTGGCGTTGATATCCACCAAAGATTTCCCCATCCATTCCAGCCGCATAGATCGCCTGATAGGCTTCGTGCGGCACAAGGGCGTGGCGTTGAAACTCAGAGACCCCTTGCCGCGCACATTCCAGATCATCGGTATTGATGTGAAATTCTTCACGCGCGGGTTGGCTATTCCACAATCCACGTTTGGCAGGACGTTCATTCACCGAAAACAATTCCTGCATGGTCCAGGTAATCAGCCACGCATTCTTGGGGTTGCGAACGCGGGCCAGGATTTGATCTACCTTCTCACCGTGTCGGGTGAACGCGGAATGGTAGAACGGCCCTAATACGAAACGACGAAGCTGCTTTGGATGAAGGTGCTCAAAGTCTTGATCAAGACTTGTGGCGATTGTCGACAACATGAGGCTATAGGCAGAATTGCGTTCGCAAAATTCATCAAAGGCAACGGCCAAATCAGGATTAAGCAAACCACCAACCGGAAGCTTGATGTTAATCTCTTTGTTGAGTTTACCCGTTGGTCCCACAAGGGTCTTGCCAATGTCTTCGGAAGAATCCTCCACAGTCAGCATATAAATCATGGGGAGATTGGCAGAACCGTCATAAAAACCCCAATGGACTACATAATAGGGACGCTTGGTCTTGGGATTTACGGAAACGCGTATCGTGGTCGGCAAAACAAGTGGGCCAAAATGCTCGCCATTCTTGATCGTTTCCAGATAGGTTCGCTCCGCCATTTCCGCTTGGAGTTTTCCGGGAAATGTCTTTTGGGTCAGGATATGATCAGCCATCGCTTCGCGGATGGCATCCGGCTCTCGCATTTCTGAAATCCGCGCGTCAGCCTCGCCTTGATCGTTTTTGAGGCTCAATACATTTTCAAAGGCAGGAAACCCGCTCTCTGATTGCGAAACTCTGAACTTCGGTTCGAACGCGGTCTTGTCTTCCCAACCATTCAGTGAGGCCTGCAATCTGGCAATATACTGATCGGCGACAGCAGCGATCACACCATGCTTGTTGGCGGACGATGCCTCATCGCGCAGAAACGTATCCAGACCGTCAAGCGCTTCGCCAAGTGACAAGAAATAGTCACGTGTCGGATTATTTATGGGGCCAGACATTTCCGACCTCCCAACTCGCCTTCAACCCGCATTCCTATTGCACATAGTTGGCTGAGTTATGTTTCTTCATGACTTCGTCAAAGCGACGGGCAAATGCTTCATCGGCCAGTTTTTTGCGACGCTGAATGTCTTCGGTAGAGAGCATATTTTTCTCGTGCATCTCAAGAAGATCACCGATATGCGACTGGGCTGCCGCACCAATGCCAGCCATGGTTTCCTCTGCCGCCGTATCGACCTGATTACCAAGTGTGTTGATCTTGTGAGCCACATCTTGCTGGGCGGCCGTTTTCAAGGAATCTTCAAGCGCCTTATACAAAACAACCCGTTGCTCTGTGTCGATGTTCAGCTTGTTGATCAGCGTTTGTTGGGCCGCCAATTGGTTGTTCAGCGAGTCCACGAAAGTCTGGAACATCGAAGTGTAGCGCTCAAGTGTCTGGCTTTCAGCCAATAGTTCCTGCTCTTTGGCCTGCGCCTGATTATACTCGGTTGCAAGTTCTGAGCGCTGCCCCTCGAGGTCTGTGCGTTCTTTCTGATCTGTGGACGCTGAAATTTTGTTCTCCAAGTCCATCAGCATCGGATTCAGTTCTTCGATGCGTGCCTGTGTCGTTTCCAGCGTGGCCATGGCTGCCTTACGGCGCTCAATAACCTGCTTCAGTGAGGCCTCAGAACTCTCATATCGTGAATCGAGCACATTTTTCTGAGTCTGAAGAATGCCCACAATCCGATCTGACTTGGCGAGCAACTCTTGCAAGTTTCCCGCAAGCGACATGTTGCGGACCCGCTCCGAACGCATCCGTTGCATGCGCTCTTTGGAAAAAACACCAATAAATTTTTCCCACCCCGTATAGCTTTTCATGCTCTCAAATTCAGAGCCAAAGACATTGGTGGCATCCTCCAACCCGATAATCAGGTCAGCGATGTTTCCTTCCATCACTTTTTGCTGCTTTAAAATGTCTTGAATACGGGCATTTTCGATATCAAAATCCGTCTGGCCTATCGTGTCAGACTTAGCAAACTCATCCAAGACCACAGCACTCGTATCGAGTTTCTCTTTCATCTCCTCGACGGTAGCGCGTGTCTTCTCAATTTCCTGATCAAAATTCTGGAGCGTTGCCATTTCAATATCTTCCCTTCGCCAATCCTATATTAGTTTATATAACAATTGCGTAACTGCATTATAAGATGTGCCGTAAAACAGCTATATTTTTCCTTCATGCGAAAACATCAGCCAAAATCGCTCAAAGGCACCCTGTTTCCGCAGATTATTCTTTAACCGCAGCGAGTTCTATTGGCTCACCGTGTGGAGTGACGGCAAGGGCGGCTTTCCACGCAGCCTCACGCTCAAAAAACTCCTGTTCCGATATCAGTGATTTTCGGGCAACAATCAAATCGAGCGCTTCTAACCAAGATTGGTAGTATGGCTGATCAAGAGATGCTTCTGCGATTACACCGCTTAAAACATCCGCCCATTCCTGCCAATCAAAATGGCCCCGTTCATGCAAACCCACAACAAGTGAAAACGCCTGAGCTTCCCAAGGTTCGGAAAAAACCGGCTCACCATTACAGGTTTGAAGCCCGGGAATTGCATCATAGGCGCTCAAGATAAGGCTCCCAGCAATCCACATTTACGGTATTTCCGGCTTCCGCATCAGGCCCGAACAAATCTTGCGCATCAAACGAAACGCAATAGAGCCATTGGGGATTCTCACCCTCCCCAGCCGCATTGCTATCGGGGAAGACATGACACCCATGGACACATACAATCATACCCACTTTATCACGAACGTATCGGGGGAGACGCGTATGGCCGCGTGGGTTAAGCGGTAGCGTTCTGACCCTGTCACCTATAGAGAACTGCGCCGGGCCTGTGGGGTCTCGGTCCACAGGACCACCTTTGGCAAGAACAGCAGGAACTTCACTCGCCGGAACAACGCGTTTCACTTCTTTCGCTCGTTCGATTTTCACCCCTGAGGCAAGTTCTTCCTCGGTAACCATTCCCCGCTTGAGCATCAGGTTTTGCAGCCCCGCAATCCAGATCTGGTAATAGGATTTACTCAGGTAAAAATCAGGCGGGAGACTCTCACGTTCCGAGCGTGAAACATCGATGTTCCAGGCCCCCGTAAAGCCCATGGCAACAGTCATCGCCATGGCTTTCTTTTCCCATTCGCCATGAAACAACGGCTCATTTGTTTCCGGTCTCACAGGTCCGTAGCACTGCATACCGCCCATATCATGAGGTCCGTTCAAGCCGATACCTCACTTGGAGAAAGAGCGACGCCAGTGCCAATCATCGAGTCCCGGGTCACGAGTTTGGCAAGTTTCTCTTCGCTCCACCCTTCCGTACCGGCGGGACGCATGGGAATAACCAGATACCGCATTTCCGCCGTCGAATCCCAAACCTGAATTTTTGTCTCGCTTGGCAATTCAAGACCAAACTCTGACAATACAGCGCGGGGTTCACTCACAGCGCGGGAACGATAAGGAGCTGATTTATACCAGACGGGCGGAAGACCAAGCACACTCCAAGGGTAGCAAGAGCATAAAGTACATACGACCATGTGATGTACATCAGGTGTATTTTCCACCACCTTCATATGCTCGCCCTGCCGCCCGGAAAACCCCAGTTCGGCAATGGCTGACGTCGCGTCCTCGCGAAGCCGCTCGGCATAATCCGGATCATTCCACGACCGCGCCACAACAGCCGCGCCATTTTTAGGTCCGACTTTATGCTGGTAAGTTTCGATGATCACGTCGAGTGCAGCAGGGTCCACATACCCTTTTTCCACCAAAAGAGATTCAAGGGTTTTGACCTTGAGTTCCATATCAGACCATTCACTACCGTGAGAATGATCATGGCTGTGATCGTGAGTATCGTGGTTGGATTTGTCGTTCATCAAGCCTCGCTTTTCGCAAAGTCTTGATAATAATCACCGCATCGTCAAGGGATCACTAGGCAATAACCGCCTAGATTATCGCAATTTTTTCAGGACGGTTCAGGATCGATGAAATCTTGTTGAGGAGCGTTGTCGGATTTAACGGCTTGGTCAAATAATGATCAGCTCCCGCTTCAATCATCTTTTCTTCATCACCCTTCAATGCGTGGGCCGTAAGGGCGATGATTGGCACGCGAGTGCCGGTTGATGCTTCGCGTTCACGGATAATACCCATCGCCTCAATACCGTTCATCACAGGCATGGAAATATCCATGAGGATCAGTTTCGGATTGAGTTTTTCCCATGCATCTACCGCTAGTTTGCCGTTCTCAACGATCAAAAACGGCAGCGATTGCTCAGCGAGTGTATGTTCCAACACCATCTGGTTCACATCATTGTCTTCAGCAGACAAAATGCAATTTCCCACTAAATTTGCATCATATTCCATATCATCAACCCTGCTTTGCCAGTGCCATTAGGCGATCGCCTTTTCCTCTTCTGCCCGTTCATCAGCTTCGAGGAACTCGCGGATATAGCCCATTGTTTTGTGCTCATCTTGCGGCTTGCCGAACAAATATCCCTGGCCAGCATGACAGCCGTAGCGTTTAAGGCTTTCTGCCTGATTGAGCTCCTCAATGCCCTCAGCAACCACAGTGAGATCAAGCCCGGCGCACATCTCAAGAATGGCGCGTACAATATGTTCAGCTGGCTTATCTTCACCAATCGCCATGATGAAGGCTCGGTCGATCTTCACCTTATCAAGCTTGAGTTCGCGCAAACGCCCAAGACTTGATTGACCGGTTCCGAAATCATCCATCGATATGCGGATCCCGGCATTGTGCAACTCGTCAATAATCATCGACGCAGTTTCCGGATCTGACATCATCGCTGTTTCGGTGACTTCAATCTCGAGGCGTTGCGGCGGCAAGCCCGCTTTCTTGATGGTCCTTATGATGCTCTGTGCCGTGGTTGGATCTACGAGTTGGACACTCGAAAGGTTGAATGACAAAAAGATATCGTCCGGCCAACTCGACGCCACAGTCGCCGCATGAAGCAATAGCCGATCAGTAAGTTGAGCAATGATGCCGCGCTCTTCGGCAAGCGGAACAAATTTGGCTGGTGAAACAAACCCAAGTTCCGGATCAATCCAACGGGCTAGCGCTTCAAACCCTAAGAGTTTCCCGTTCTGCAATGAAATAATCGGCTGAAAATGTGGCTGCACTTCATTGTTTGCAATGGCCCGGCGAAGTGCCTGTTCCATCCTAGCATTTTCGAGAATGATTTCTTCAATCTCACTGGAGAAGACAGTAATGCGCCCACGGCCGCCACGCTTTGAATGATAAAGCGCGCTTTCGATGTTCTTCATCACGGTTTCAAAAGCATCCCCACCGTCCGGATAAAGCGCGAAGCCGAACGAACCGCTCAATCGCACCGTTCTGCCATCAAGATCGAATGGTGCCAACAGAACTTCCTGAAGTATCTTTCCGATATTTTGAGCACCCTGCTGGTCTTTTATATCAGGAAACAGAAAACCGAACTCATCTCCGCGCGTGCGGAAGACATATCCATCATGCTCAACGGCGGCAGCCAAACGCTGCGCGCACTGTTTCAGGATCTCATCCCCACCCTCAAAACCATAAAGGTCATTGATCGGCTTCATGCCGTCCATATCAGCGATACCCACGAGAAAGCTTTTATCCCCGCTGCGCGCATCCCGCATAAGAGTGTTGAACTTTTCGATCATGCGTTGATGATTGCCGAGTTTCGTAAGGCTATCCGTGTAAGCGAGTGTCATTAGCTCTTCACGGCTGTCTTTACGGCGGCCCGGCGTCTTTTCCTTTACCGGATTATCGTTGGCAACCTGGTCACCAACCGGCGCCTTTTCTTCATTCAACTGGCGAGAACGACTGAATACAAAGACCGCACCGAGCGTGCCAACAGCCACACCAAGAAAACCCAAACCTAATGAGATGGTTTCCATCACCGTGTTTGCCGCCGGTGAAAAATACGCCATAAAACATACAGACGCACCCAACAAAACCAACCAGATAAAGACTTTGGTCTTCGACATTTCTAACCCCATTCTGCGACAAACCGGGTAAGGCTCGCCGACTTTCATCTTCACTTTCGCAAATTTATAGAATCGAAATGGTAAAGAACTCGTTTGGAATTGCCCCTCACAATAGTCACCAAAGCCCCACTCAAAGAGTATTAGAGCGGTCTTGCGGTTAACCTTTACGGAACTTTGCCAGCAAATATAACTCGACCGACTTATCACGCGAGGCAGGCGGCTTGATGTGATGAATGCTTTTGAAATTTTGTTTCATCAGATTAAGCAGTTCTGTTTCAGTGCCGCCCTGAAACGTTTTTGAGAGAAAATGACCTCCTGCGGGAAGAACCTGTAGCGCGAAATCCAGCGCCACCTCGACCAAATGCATCGTTCGCAAATGATCCGTCTTTCGGTGACCCGTAGTCGGCGCAGCCATATCTGACAACACAATATCCGGTGCATGCCCGCCGAGCACATCCATGATTGCATCAGGCGCGTCATCATCCAAAAAGTCTTTTTTCAAAATTGTAGCGCCGGCTACCGGTGCCATATCCAGATAGTCGATCCCCACAACAAGCGGATTATCACTTGTTGAACCCGTCAGGTTTGCAGAGACCTGCGCCCACCCACCCGGGGCCGCGCCCAAATCTATGACACGATTGCCCGGCTTGATCAGATCGTGTTTTTCATTGATTTCCAGCAATTTATAAGCAGCCCGCGAAGCATATCCTTCCGCACGCGCGCGCTGGACATACGGATCGTTCAACTGCCTTTCCAACCACAGGGTTGATGAAAGTTTACGGCCCCGCGCAGTTTTCACCTTAGTGCGAATGTTTCGGAGGTTAGTTTTCTTCCCACCGGGTTTCTGTTCACTCATGGGTCCACCCTTTGACCAGCAGACGCTTGGCGTTTGCGGCGTCTTTTTCGTGACCAACGGTTCTTTTTGGGCCGTTGCCAACTGCGGTCTTTGTGCATCATCTCAGTCAGCAGTCCCTCTCTAAGACCTCGGTCTGCAACCCGGAGACGCTTAGAGGGCCAAGTCTTGCGGATAGCATTCAAAATAGCGCACCCCGCGAGCACCAAGTCTGCTCGCTCTGCACCAACACAAGGATTGGCGGCCCGCTCCTCATATTCCATGTCCAGAAGTTCACTGATGATGGCGTCGATATCTTCGTCCTGCATCCACAGTCCATCCACCTGCCGACGGTCATACCTGGGAAGTCGCAAATGGATGCCGGCAAGCGTGGTGACCGTGCCGGAAGTCCCAAGCAGATGGGCATTTCCCCGGCGGAAAATGTCATCTAGCGCCGTGCGTTCTTCAAACACTGCTATGGCCTCTGATACATGGTCCACCATCTCTTGGAACAGCTCGCGAGTGACATTCTTGCCCCCGAACTGTTCAGCCAGCGTGACCACACCCAGTGGAAGCGAGGTCCATCCCACAATCTTATCGCGGATATAACGATTGTTTTTATTTGTCCCGTCCACAAGTATGAGTTCAGAAGAACCGCCGCCGATATCGAACAAAACCGCGCCGTCGCTTTTGCGATCCATCAGTGACCCGCATCCTTCGGCTGCGAGCCGCGCTTCCATTTCGCCAGTTACAATCTCAAGTTCCAGACCTGTTTCTTCGCGAACGCGGTCGAGGAACAATTCGCCGTTGCTGGCCTTTCGGCAAGCCTCAGTGGCAATCAACCGGGAGTTACGGATTGTTCGATGTTCAAGCTTATCGGCACAGACCTTAAGCGCACCGACAGCCCGGTCCATCGCTTCGTCACTCAACCGACCCGTGTGCCCCAAGCCTTCGCCAAGCCTGACAATCCTCGAAAACCCGTCCACGACACGAAAACGTCCACGCTGTTGCGGAGCAGCTATCAACAAACGGCAATTATTTGTACCAAGATCAAGGGCAGCATATAGGGGGGCAGAGCCATGATTACTTGCACGCTGGACAAAATTGCCCACACCTTGCTTGTCTTGCTTTGAACCTGACCTGAGTTGAGATGCACCCGTTACCGAGCCGGCATCCTTCTCCGGAGAAGACGGTTTTTCCGCTTCGCGTCGCTGGCTCCCCGATCCCTGTCGTTTCCGCCAGCGTTTGTGGCCATTCGGCCGTCTTCTTCGTCGTCCCTGGTCTGGTTCCTGCCTTGGCGTATTGACGCCCTCGGTAGGATCACTCACACCGGATATCCCTTCAAGCAGCGCTTTTATTTAACGCTACAAAAATTCATCGTTAGGACAACGGTAACACTGGTTTTCAAAAGCGCCAAGCGCTTTGTAAACACGAGCAAATTTGACGAGACCCGCCCAGAGTTAACTAGAGAAACGGAAGCTCGCAAAGTTCGGCTGCAACCGGCCCTTCACCGCGCATGACCACAACGCGGTCTCCTGCCTGCATATCCACTGAGATCAATGCATAACCAATGTTCTGCATCAACCGGGGTGACCAGGCACAGTTCGTCATACTGCCCACTGGCACGCCGTCCTTTTGAATGGATTCCCAGGCAAACCCGAGTGGCGCCGGAATACCACCTTCAAGTTTCAAACCAAGCTGATGCCTTTTAGGGCCTTCATCTGCAATCTTTCGAAGAGCCTGAATGCCAACCACATCATCGTCCACGTCAAGATTGACGTATCCACCAAGGCGCACTTCAAACGGGTTGGTCATGTCATCCGTGTCTCCCCCAACGGAAACCAAACCGCTTTCGGTTCGCTCTGCAGTTGCAGGCGCACCGGGGCCGATACCAAATGGCTGGCCAGCCTCTTTGAATATATTCCAAAGTTCGCTCCCACGTGCAGCGTCCTTTAAGTAGATTTCAAAGCCGCCCTGTTTTGACCAACCGGAGCGTTGGACTGCCACTTCAATGCCTTCGATCTCAGTCTCGCGGAACCAGAAATACTTGATTTCGCGCACCCAGTCTCCAACAACGGAAGCAACCACGTCCTCAGCTTTCGGGCCTTGCAATGCCATGGGCGCAACGCCCGGGTCAGAGATGTCAACATCAAGCCCGCGTTCTGCCGCAATGGCGCGTGCCCATAGCCACATATCACTATCGGCAATCGAAAACCAGAACAGATCATCGGCTAGTTTCAGCAAGATCGGGTCATTGATCACCGTGCCACGGTGATTACAGACAGGTACATATTTACCCTGCCCCACCTTGCATTTTGAAAGATCGCGAGGGCTTAGAATCTGTGCGAGTTTTGCGGCATCGGGACCCTTGATCTGGACCTGCCTTTCGGCGCCCACATCCCATTGGGAAACCCCCTCGATAACGCGCCAGTATTCGGCTTCGGGATCGCCATAGGACGTTGGCAAAATCATGCTGTTATAGATTGAGGCCGAAGTCATGCCTTCCGCGACAGCAGACTCATAAAAAGGGGATGGTCGCAGACGGGCAGTGGGAAAAACTGAAAACATGAGCAGGGGCCCTCCAGGTTTGGCTTTTCAAGACGTTTATCGCCACGCCTTGGTTTTCATGCGATGAAAAACGTCATGAAATTGTTCCAATACCGAAGGTCTGCAACGACTTAAACACCCGGCCTTCAACGAACCCATTCCCATGCCATTTACTATTTTTCCGGGATCAATCCTCTTGGTGTGAAACGCAACACTAGGAGCAAGATTACACCCATGGTCATCAACCGCATATGCGCTGCAGATTTGAGCAAGTGTTCCCTCAACGGATTTTCTTCCGCAAGGCCCGATGTGATCACATCCATCAACCATAACCCGATTGGTTCGGCCTGAATCCAGAAAAAGCCTACGACAAACCCGCCAAGCACAGCACCCCAGTTATTACCCGAACCGCCCACGATCACCATCACCCAAATCAGGAATGTGAAACGAAGAGGCTGATACGAAGAGGGGGTAAACTGCCCGTCGAGAGTAGTGAGCATCGCACCGGCAATACCGACGACGGCTGATCCAAGCACGAACACTTGCAAGTGGCGGCCCTTCACATCTTTACCCATGGCTTCAGCCGCTGTTTCATTGTCCCGGATCGCACGCATCATGCGTCCCCAAGGAGAGTTCAAAGCACGTTCTGACAGATAAAGAACAACCAGAAGCACGATCGCAAACAGAGCCGCATAGCTAAGTTTTACGACAACGGAAGACAATTCAATTGTCGAAAACCCAAGCTGCTGGGCAAGATCGATGTAAAACGGATCTTGCTGGATTTCCACTTCTAGGGGGACCGGCCGCGGCAAACCGATAACGTTCTTGACCCCACGAGTGAGCCAATCTTCATTTTTCATGATCGCAATCAGAATTTCGGAAATGCCCAAAGTGGCAATGGCAAGATAATCTGACCGTAAGCCCAAAGCCACTTTACCGATAAGCCATGCAGCGCCTGCGGCGAGCAATCCACCAACAATCCAAGAAAAGATAATCGGTAGGCCGAGACCTCCGAGAAAGCCTGTCGCTGCGGAATCGTATCCTTCAATCGCTGCCACAGCCGGGTCAAAGAAGCTCCGAGCGATGAAGTAACCCACAACCCCAATCAAAGTAATGGACCATACCCGGGTCGAACCAGATGTTTTCTTATAGGCAAAATAGATGGCGGCAATTGTCGCTAGCATACAAACGCCGGACGTGAGGATGCCGATGCCACCTGCTGCCCAAGCGCCCGGAACAGGCGGCGTTGCGATCAGAACCGCTGCCACACCACCGAGGGCGACAAACCCCATAATCCCCACATTCAAAAGACCCGCATAACCCCATTGGATATTTACACCCAGAGACATGATCGCCGAGATCAGACAAAAATTCAGAATGAACAAAGCCGATGACCAGCTTGTGGTCAGTCCGGTCAGGATGAACAAGACCGTCATAAAGGCAAACATGCCAATGTTTTTGTAATTCATGGTCATATCGTTTGCCCCCTAAAGATACCGGTCGGCCTGACCAAAAGGACGATAACTAGAATGGCGAAAGAAACCGCGAACTTGTAATCAGTCGATAGAAGCTGCACGAGCCCTTCCGGCTCCAATGATTCCGGCAGAAGATAGCCAAGAACCCGTTTGTAGGCGAACGTCACAAACACTTCCGACAAAGCAATTATGAACCCGCCCGCAATCGCGCCGAGCGGACTGCCCAGACCACCAACAATAGCAGCGGCAAAAATTGGAAGTAGAATTTGCAAATACGTGAACGGCTTAAAACTCTTGTCCAGCCCGTAAAGCGTGCCTGCGATAGTGGCGAGCGCAGCTGTCAAAATCCAGGCGATCATCACAACTCGGTCGGGATTGATACCGGACAGAAGCGCCAGATCCTCATTGTCCGAATACGCCCGCATGGACTTGCCCGTACGCGTGCGGGTCAAAAACCAGAAAAGAGCGGCCACACAAATCACTGTCACAAACACGGTGATACCCTGGGTCATTTTCAGAGCCATGCCCTGTTCCAGACCAGTGAATTCCTTGAACTCGCGGGCGGTGAAAATAAACCGGGAACCATCCGTGAAAATCCGGTCATCGGGACCGATCACGAATCGGATAAGCCCGTTGTAAAAGAACATCACCCCCAGTGACGCAATGAGGTAGATGACGGGCGTAGATTTTTGACGGCGGTAAAACTTGTAGACTAACTTGTCACTTGCAAGCAGCAGCGCGATGGCGGCGATAATCCCCACAGGAAGGGCCAGAAGTGCCGTTGGGATCGGTCCAAGCGAAACGCCCCAACCCTGTAAAAGCCAAGTGAATAAGATCACGGCCATGGTCCCAAACGCCATGGTCTCCCCATGGGCAAAGTTTGAAAACCGAAGAATGCCGTAAATCAATGTAACCCCAAGCGCACCTAACGCCAGCTGACAGCCGTATGTCAGCCCAGGGATGATAACAAAGTTCATCAGCAATACGATTGCATTGAGAAAATCCATCGCCTTAACCTCCGAGGAACGCTTTGCGAACTTCAGGGTCGGCCATCAATGCCTCGCCTGTGTCTGTGTATCGGTTTCTGCCTTGCACGAGCACATAACCCTTATCGGCGATGTTCAACGCTTGTTTCGCATTCTGCTCCACCATCAATATGGCGATACCGGTTTTTGCGATTTCAATAATACGGTCGAACAATTCATCCATCACAATCGGTGAAACGCCTGCTGTAGGTTCATCGAGCATCAGGACTTTTGGCTCCGTCATTAGAGCACGGCCCACTGCTACCTGCTGGCGTTGCCCGCCGGACAATTCCCCTGCTGCCTGCTTGCGCTTTTCCTTCAAGATCGGAAACAGATCAAAGACCTGCCCCATCGTGTTGGAAATATCGCCTTCGCGGATGAACGCGCCCATCTCAAGGTTTTCTTCAACAGTCATCGTTGTGAATACGTTGCTGGTTTGCGGTACAAACCCCATCCCCTTCTTCACGCGCGCTTGTGGTGTGAGCGATGTGATATCTTCGCCATCCATCATCACGTGACCCGTATGAATGTTGAGCATACCGAAGACCGCTTTCATCGCGGTGGATTTACCGGCACCGTTTGGCCCGACAACCACAGCAATTTCACCCTTCTCCACACCAATCGTGCAGTCGTGAAGAATGTCAGCCCCGCCATAGCCGCCTGTCATGTTTTCACCAATGAGGAACGCCATTACGCCGTCTCCTTAGCTGGCTTGTTTTTGAGGCCAGTGCCCAGGTACGCCTCAATTACTTCTTCATTATTTTTCACTTCCTCCGCCGTTCCCTGCGCGAGGACCTTGCCCTCAGCCATACAAATCACGGGATCGCAAAGTCGCGAAATGAAATCCATGTCATGTTCAATCATGCAGAACGTGTATCCGCGCTCCTGGTTAAGGCGCAGGATTGCGTCACCAATTGTATTGAGCAATGTCCGGTTTACCCCGGCGCCCACTTCATCAAGAAACACGATTTTGGCATCAACCATCATCGTACGGCCAAGTTCGAGCAACTTCTTCTGCCCGCCTGAAAGGTTACCTGCCAATTCATCGGCCACTTGTGGAATTTCAAGAAACTCGATGACGTCGTTGGCTTTTTCGCGAATACGCTCTTCTTCCTCACGAACTTTGCGACGGTTCGTCCAGGTTTGGATCAGACTTTCACCGGATTGACCTGCTGGCACCATCATCAGGTTTTCGCGCACCGACAGTGTTGAGAATTCATGTGCAATCTGAAACGTGCGCAACAAGCCTTTTTCAAACAGTTCGTGCGGAGCGAGGCCCGTAATATCCTGTCCATCCAGAAGCACTCTACCGGATGTGGGTTTGTACAGACCGGCAATCACATTAAACAAAGTGGTTTTGCCTGCCCCGTTAGGCCCAATCAGACCGGTAATCGAGCCGGTTTCGATGGTCAGCGACGCGCCATCGACCGCACGCAAACCACCAAAATGTTTGTGAACGTCTTCAACGACAATCATGATTGTCCGTTCCCCTTCTCAGTCCCCAAATCAAAACGGCCCGGTGTTTGGACCGGGCCGTTTCACATTTCTACAGCAGACCTTAGCGGAACTTAGCTGTTGTGTTTTTTCCGTCTTTCACGAGAATTTCGCGATAGTTACCGGCACTCTCACCGCCGCCGATGAGTTCCACAGCAGTGGCACCCACATAGTCGATGTCTTTGCCTTCAGCAAGAAGATCGAGTGCTTTACCAAGCTCACCTGGGAGAATTTCTTCGCCTGGAGCGTTAGCGACTTCCATCACTTTTTTCGCGAGGTCTGTGGACTTGGAAGAACCAGCAGCCTGCATTGCAAGCAGGATGAGTGCAGCAGCGTCGTATGACTCAGCTGAGAAAGCGTCAGCTTTGATGCCTGCGTCTTTAGCCATTTGGTCAAAAATTTCAGCACCCTTGCTGTCTGTGCCCGGCACTGTTCCGTATGAGCCGTTGAGTGCTTCGCCAATCGCTTCTGGAAGCGAGTCACCAATCATACCGTCTGGCAGTACGAATGTGTCGAACGCACCGGAGTCGAGTGACGCCTGAATTACGCCTTTACCGCCTTGGTCAAGGTATCCTGCAACCACAAGAACATCGCCGCCAGCCTGAGCGAGCGCACCGACTTCAGCGGAATAGTCGCCTTTGCCATCTTCGTGAGCTGCAGAGATGGTCACCTTACCGCCCGATGCTTCGAAGTTTGACTGGATCGATTCCGCAAGCCCCTTACCATAGTCGTTGTTTGTGTAAGTCAATGCGATTGATTTCACACCTTTGTCGTTCAGGATGTCAGAAATAACTTGTCCTTGACGAGCATCTGACGGTGCTGTGCGGAAGAAAAGACCATCATCTTCTGCAGTAGAAAGTCCTGGAGATGTTGCAGACGGTGAAATCATCACGATACCGTTTGCGCGCGCTACGTTTTGCAAAATCGCGCCAGTCACACCCGAGCAGTCAGCACCCATGATAGCATTAACTTTGTCTGATGTGACCAGACGCTCAGCAGCAGCCGTTGCAGCAGCAGCGTCGACGCAGGTTGAGTCACCGCGTACTGAGACCACTGTTGCGCCACCAAGAAGTTTACCGGAATCAGAAACCTCTTTCATCGCCATTTCAGCACTCTCAGCCATCGGACCTGTGAGAGATTCGATAGGACCTGTGTAACCAAGGATGGTGCCGATTTTGATCTCTTCCGCAAATGCTGCAGTCGACATCATTGTAGTAGCAGCAAGTGCCAGAACTAGTTTTTTCATATATTCCTCCCGAGGAATTTTGCTTTGGTAATTTATTGTTTTCGCCCGTTACCCAGCGGGTGAATTCGAAATTTTTAGACTAAGTGATTAGAGATTTCCACCATTTTGTTCGCACATGATGAATCGTGAAATGGTTGACAGGATTGCAGGAAAGACCTGCCATTAGGCGCTTTCAAACGCCATCGGGCACGGCGGAAGTCACTCTTTGACGAGTTCATGGTCCATAACATTCCATTGGAGATTTCAAACCATGCAAAATATAAGCTGATTTGCTTTTGCTCTTCGGTAATGCAAACGCTCGGATAGGTTCCAACTCCTAACCGCTTTCGGCTTTGGGTTAGATTGCGTGACGCTTCAGCCCCAAACATCTCGGGGAACCGACTTGTAACAAGCCGTTTTATATGCACTTTCTCTAGTCCTTTAAGGCAAAGATCGTGACGACCAAAACCAAGGCTTCCAAAGACAAGACATCGAAGTCCGCTGTTCGAAGGGGCACGCTGATGCGCATGCTGTTCTCAGCGCAGATGTTGGGTCTGATTGCCTTGGGAATTTTCATTGCGCTTCGAATGACCGACCAACCCATTGTGCGCGAAATCCGCAATTCCGGTTTTGATTTATTGCAAACGATCAAGCCACGCGAATACACACCGCAACCGGTTCGCATCGTTGATATTGATGAGAAAAGCCTTCAAACTATCGGCCAATGGCCATGGCCGCGCACGAAGATTGCCGAACTGATCACTAACCTCACCAATGCCGGTGCAGTGGTCATCGCGTTCGATGTGATATTCTCCGAAAAAGATCGGCTATCTCCTTCTTTAATCGCAAAAGACAATCCAAGCCTTCCCCCGAATGTCCGCAAAGAACTGGAACGCCTACCCGACAATGAAATCCCCATGAGTGAAGCCATGCGCCGTAGCCTGGTGGTATTGGGCGAGACCAGCGTGCGTAATGTGGGAGATGAGGGAACCAAGGGGCGTGAACTTGAAGACGCCCCCCACGCAGCTTTAGGAGGCGACCCCAAACCGTTTCTTGTCGACTTTTTTGATCTCGTACAAAACATGAAAGTTCTGGATGAGGCTGCTGTTGGTCGCGGCTTGTTTTCTGTGAGAGCCGGTTCTGATGGGGTGATCCGAACAGTTCCCCTCGTCATGAAAGTGGGAGGCGTCGTGCGGCTTGCGCTGTCTGCAGAAACCTTGCGGATCGCCACCGGTGGCGACAGCTTTGCGATCAAAACCGATCCAAACCTTGGCATTCGTGCAATTGTGGTGGCCGGTAAAGAAATCTTCACGGATGAAAATGGTCAGATTTGGCCCTATTTCACACCAAGCTTATCAGAACGGTTTGTGTCTGCTGCCGATGTGATCGAAGGCACGGCCAATGTGAACGCGCTCAAAGGGCACCTAGTGTTGGTGGGCACCTCAGCCGTGGGGCTGGAAGATTACCGATCCGTACCTCTCGGCAATCAGGTGCCCGGTGTGGAAATCCACGCTCAGGTGATTGAGAATCTTCTGACTGAGCAGACACTGGTCCGGCCAAACATAGCGATTGGATATGAATTTTTCGCCGTATTGATCCCGGGCCTTGCAATCATCTTTCTCGTTCCAAAACTCGGCGCTATTTACTCTGCCATCCTTGCCGTGCTCACCATTGGCCTGACCATTGGAGCCAGTTGGTACGGTTTCTCGGCACACCGATTATTATTGGATGCCACATGGCCCGCGATCACAGCTATTGGACTTTCAATCCTCGCTGCGACCCTCAATTACATCCGTGAAGAAAGACAAAAACGTCAAATTCGCAACGCCTTTGGACAGTACCTGTCACCGGCACTTGTAGGCCGCCTTGCAGAAAATCCTGAGGAACTAATGTTGGGAGGCGAAACGCGTGAATTGACCGTGCTCTTCACAGATATCCGGGGTTTCACTACCATTTCGGAAAGCTACAAGGACTACCCTGAAGGCCTCACACAATTGATGAACCGGTTCCTGACGGTCCTTTCAAACCCGATACTCGATCGAAACGGCACAATCGACAAATACATGGGTGATGCAATCATGGCGTTCTGGAATGCGCCTTTTGATTTCGAGCACCACGTGATGGAGGCTTGTCTCGCTGCAATTGAGATGATCGAGAACGTGGAGCAACTCAACATCGACCGCGCGGAAGAATTAAAGGACAGCACGGTAGAGACCTTCCATGCTATCAAGGTTGGTATCGGGATTAACACCGGCACATGCGTAGTCGGCAATATGGGTAGCGAAAACCGGTTCGATTACACGGCCTTAGGCGATACCGTAAACATCGCCTCTCGGCTTGAAGGGCAGTCGAAACCCTATGGCCTCAACATTGTAATCGGGGCGCAAACGGCTGAGACGGTCAAGGAAACGCTCGCAATTTTCGAAATCGACCTGATCCGCGTAAAAGGCAAAACTGAACCCGTTCGGATTTATTCGCTTGCTGGACGCGAAGACCTTGCGCAAAGCGAAGCGTTCACGGAGTTTCGGGCAGTAAATTCTGCAATGATTGCATCCTACCGGGCACAGGATTGGGACGCGGCTTTTGAAGCACTGGAACTGCTTGAAGATCTTGGCGAAAAAACCGGGCTTAGCGTGGAAGAATACCTTTTGATTTACGAAGCGAGGATTACCGAGTTTCAGTCCAACCCGCCCGGGGCAAACTGGGACGGGGTATATACGGCCACGTCAAAATAGGTGTTGGTTTTCACCAAGCCATGAGAACAATTCTTTTTGCGCATGGTTCAAATCGTGCCTTGCTGCCAAATCTGCATGCAGCGTTCTCAAATCATCCACTGTATCGACGTCCTGCTGTTCCGAAAGAAATTTCACAGTCCTGCCCTGAGCCTCAATCGCTTCACACAATTCGCGAAGGGTCGTATTGCTGCTATAAGTGACACTCTCCCACACGTCTCGGGCAATAGGTTGTGAGCTACCAAAAAGGTAAAAGCCGCCATCAAGCGCAGGCCCCGCGACACATTCATCCGGAGTGCCCATCAGTAAACTCATCGCCTGAATGATATGCGCGGATGATAGTTGCGGACTATCTGTCCCAATCAGGATGGCCATATCGCAACTCTCAAAAAGAGTATCGGATACATTGGCAAGGCGGGCACCCAAGCCGCCATCACCAGTCCAGATGGCAGGAAAATGGGTGTCCTTCCACTTTTCTGGCCCCTCCTCTTCGGCCACTGCCCAAACAGGTGCGAGTGTTTCAGGGAAAGCCTCACCAGCTTCACATACGAAAGCTTCGACACATGCTACGCTTAGCGTGTAAAATGCGTTCGCATTCCTTTGACCGATTGTTTCTGCAAGGCGTGTTTTTACAGGCGTTAGGCCTAGCGTTTTTGCAAATATTCCAACACCGCACCTCATGAAAAAGCCCGCACCATACGACGTTTCCAAAGAACAAAATACTGAGGAACGGCCTGTTTAATCGTCAGCCACACATGCACGAGAGTTACCTTGAACCAGCCACCACTCTGGTATTTGCGACCTGATGTCAAAAGTGGTGCGCCGACGGGCAATACTTCATACCCCTCCTGCATCACTTTCCACGCGAAGACATGATCTTCGCCATAGGCAAGGTCTTCGCGGTAGGCGCCAAGTGCATGAAACAAATCCCGCTTAATCAAAAAACCTTGATCTCCAAATGGAAGCCGCAATGTTCCTGCACGCCAGCGCACCGCCCACTCATTCCATGACAGGGCGGATGGGCCATCCGCGAACTTCAGATCAAAAAAATGAAGTGCGTCGCGACCTTCAAGGATCGTTCTAGTAAGCGCCGGTAGTGTCTCAGGAAGAAAACGAGAGTCCGCATGCAGGAACCAAAACCACTCAGCGGTTGCCTCTTTAGCGGCCGCATTCATCTGTCCGGCACGTCCTTTGCCGCCCGTTACGCATCTAAAGCTTACGTTCTGAGCAATATCTGAAGCGCTCAAATCCAGCTCTTGTTGCCCTGAAGCCAGCAGAATTTCGCATGGAATTTCAGGCGTTAAAGTCGGGATTAAAGTGCGCCATGCTTCATCGCCCGGAGCCACAGGAACAATAACCGAAACCGACGGGGCCACAGATCAGGCCCGCAAAACTGCAAGCATCTCACGCTGCTCGTCGGTCAAGGCACTTTCCGGTGTGAGCACAGCCATTTCGAGAGCTTTGCGATATGCCTCATCGATTGACGGAAGCGGCGCGGCCAACATGGCCATGAGCAACTCTTTTGCACGGGCAAGGCTTTCGCCAAACCGTTCAATCACCGCTTGAACCGTCACGTGTTGTGACGGATCGTCGAGCCAACAATCGTAATCCGTTGCAATACAAATCGTGGCGTAAGAAAGCTGCGCTTCGCGAGCGAGGAACACTTCCGGCACATTCGTCATTCCCACGAGATCGCAACCGGCACCGCGCATAAAAAAACTCTCCGCTTTCGTGCCAAGACGGGGCCCTTCCACACATGCATATGTTTTATCCATATGAAGCTTGATGGCATTTTCCTGTGCCACTTGTTTTATCCAGCCGGAAAGGTCCGGACATGTGGGCACGGCTGTCGAAACATGGGCAGCGATACCGTTGCCAAAAAACGTATAATCCCGCTTACCCTTTGTGAGATCGAGATATTGCGACGGTATCGAAAAATCACCCGGCGCGATTTCTTCCCGCAAACTGCCAACGGCAGAAAAGCCAACCACCATTTTGGCGCCTGCTTTCTTGAGCGCGAAGATATTGGCGCGAAAATTAATCTCATGGGGGAGAAAAGCATGCCCGGATCCGTGGCGCGGCAGAAAGAGGATTTCGCGTTCTCCCATCCGCATGGTTTTCACCGGAGCCGATGGTGTGCCAAAGGGGGTATCCACTACCACTTCGCTAACGGTCTCTAATCCTTCGACATCATAGAGACCTGTGCCGCCAATAATCGCTAGCATTCAAATTCACCAATTCAATAAAATTCGGGATTATTCTTTAACACTGCACGCGCCGCCGCCCAAGACACAGAACTTCGCACAAAACACGTGATTGAGCGGTACCGGCTTTTGCCCCTCGCGCAAGGTTGTACCCAGATTAAATTGTTGATCGTAGGCAAGTAATGTGCATGCTTGAACCGATGGTTTGTCGTCGCCCTTGTGCTTTACGACCATTCTGGATGATGCACACATCATGTCCGCTGGATCGACATTCAAAATACCCCAACACTCGGTCGTAATTTCAGGGACATCCTCCGTCGGTTCCATTTCAGGAAAGAGAACCAATTGCTTGCGGTCCCAGGCATCAATCTTGATATCGTTTGCCGCAAAAAAATCGGCAAAGCCATCGCGCAGTTCGTTTTCCTCTTCACCCCACCGGGTGCGCCCTGCAATATCGATCATGAAATCGTTATCCGAAAGCCACTTGAGACCAAGCATCATCGGCTTCCAACTGTTCGAGCCGCGCTCATCCTCGTGGAGTTCCGGCTTGAAATGATCAACCGACACCCGGATCGTCATCCGAGAGCCGTAGGTCTTGTTTAGACGGAGTAATGCATCGGCGCATTTCATCATGGGCCGCATGGCGTTCGTCAAAACAAGTAGCTCAAACCCACGCTCCAACACACTTTCCATGATCAGAATAATATCCGGGTTCATGAAAGGCTCACCACCTGTGATGCCGATTTCGCGCGTTGCTAAACCAAGCTCTTTAATCTCATCCAGATAGGCAAGCGTTTCAGCATGGGAGATATAAACAAGGCGATCATTGGTAGGTGTGGATTCAATGTAGCAATTCTTGCACGCCAGATTACACAAAGTGCCAGTATTGAACCAAAGTGTTTCGAGATTTCGAAG
>CAWUJX010000003.1:0-58943 GCA_963922635.1 uncultured Hyphomicrobiales bacterium
ATTTGTCTCAAGTGGACAAACCGGAACTCCAATCAATTTTGAAATCAGCCCATAAGATGAAAACTGACCGGAACGGTTTTCGTCCGCTCGAAGGTAAAATGCTTGCCATGATCTTCGACAAACCATCCACGCGCACCCGCGTATCATTTGATGTGGGCATGCGTCAGTTGGGCGGTGAGACCTTGTTTTTGTCAGGCTCTGAAATGCAATTGGGTCGCGGGGAAACAATCGCGGATACTGCGCGGGTATTGTCACGTTATGTGGATGCCATCATGATCCGCACCACCGGACATTCACGTCTTTTGGAACTGGCGGAACATGCAAGCGTTCCTGTCATCAATGGTCTGACGGATGACACGCACCCGTGTCAGATCATGGCGGATATTATGACAGTGGAAGAAAATTTTGGCACCGCCGATGGCAAAAAGATTGCCTGGACCGGCGATGGTAATAACGTCTTGAATTCCCTGCTGGAGGGTGCGCCACTCTTTAACTATCAACTGAATATTGCCGTACCCGATGGAAAAGAGCCAAATGCCGACTATGTGGCTTGGGCAAAGGGTAAAGGCGCTTCCGTCTCCGTCAGCAACGATCCGATGGCGGCCGTGGCCGATGCCGATTGTGTGGTCACTGATACGTGGAAATCCATGGGATTTGAGGAAGAAAGTTCGGGACACAATGTTTTCGCACCCTATCAGGTAAATGCGGAGCTCATGGCGCAGGCAAAAGAGAGCGCTATATTCATGCATTGCTTGCCTGCCCACCGTGGTGAGGAAGTAACCGATGAAGTGATCGATGGTCCGCAATCGGTCGTGTTTGATGAAGCTGAAAACAGGCTGCATGTGCAAAAAGCAATTTTGGCCTGGTGTCTAAGCGGGAAATAAAATGACAACTCCTACCCAAACTGATCCCGCGGATTACACATTCGTTGGGGACGATGTGGTCGTGCCATTTGCGGTTGAGCCGTTGGACGTGCGTGGTCGCGCGGTGCAAGTGGGTCCGATGCTCGATACGCTTTTGAAACGGCATGGTTACCCTGAAGATGTTTGTTTTCTCATGGGTGAATTGATTGTTCTGTCGGTCCTGCTTGGCACTTCATTGAAGTTTGACGGGAACTTCATCCTGCAGACCCAATCCGATGGTCCGGTTTCACTCGCTGTGGTTGATTTTTCAACGCCGGGTTCTGTGCGGGCCTATGCCCGTTTTGATCAGGCCGCGATTGATGCGGCGGTTGCAGCAGGCAAGGCCAGCCCGCGCGAGTTATTGGGCAACGGGATCATGGCGATGACCATTGACCAGGGGGAGCATACGCAACGCTATCAGGGGATCGTTGCCCTCGACGGTACGTCGTTGGAAGAAATATCACACCAGTATTTCCGGCAATCGGAGCAAATCCCCACCCGGGTGCGCCTGACCGTTGCACAAATCATGCGGCGCGATGCCGAGAGCGGCAATGTGGAGTCCGGTTGGCGAGCAGGGGGCATTCTTACGCAGTTTCTGCCCGAAGCCTCCGATCGATTGAAAACCCGTGACTTGCCCAGCGGACGCGAAGATGAGGACGAAGATACCACGCAAGACGATGATGCCTGGGTAGAGGCTAGCGCATTAATGGATACCATTGGCGACGATGAGTTGAGTGATCCGCAAATCAATGTGGAACGACTTCTGTACCGTCTTTTCAATGAGCATGGCGTGCGCGTATTCGATGGCGCACCGATCCAGGAACGATGCACATGCAGCCGGGAAAAGGTGATAGCGCTGGTGAAAACCTTCGATGATGATCCGGAGAAGCCGCGTCCTGAAGGCGAAGGGTTTCAAACGAAATGCGAGTTTTGCGGTATCTTGTACGATATTGCGCCTGAGGAGCTGTAATCTTCTGATGGAGCACTGGGTCTGATTACCAAACTGTAACTTGCCCGTAACCAAGGCTGATATAGGTATAGGATACAGAGGTAAACCTATGCTGACCAAAAATGACTCTATAAAACCTGAAATGGAAACTGCGTCTCCTGCAATGGATGCAAGGCCTGCATCGATTAAATCGGTTGGACGCGGCCTCGCGCAATTTTTGGTTATGGCTTTGGTCTTGTTCCTTGGCTTCACCGGAATGAACTACTTCACCAGCTTGCGCGAGCCGCCGCCTACGAGGCCGCCGTTTCAAACGGTTTACACTGTCGATACGGCGATTGCCGAGCGTGGTCTGCATCAGCCTCAATTGTTGGTTTACGGCGAAGTACAGGCCGCAAGCAGCGTGGATCTCCGATCGCTCGTTACGGGTGAAGTTGTGAGCGTAAATCCGGCGGTTAAAGCCGGTGGCCGCGTGGAAGAGGGCGAAAAACTGTTCAGTATCGACCCGTTCACCTTCGAACAAGAGCGTGCTCTTGCCGAGGCGAATTTGGCTGAAACTGCTGCGAAGATCGAAGAAAATCAGGCACGTATCCGTATCGAAGAATCGAGGATACGCAGTTGGACCGAGCAGCTGGAAATCGCCCAAACCGATCTAAACCGAATTTCAGCCTTGCGTGAAAACGGCACCGCCACAGCGAAACAGGTTGAAGACCGATCACTCATTGTGAGCCAGCGTCGTCAGTCGCTGGAGCAGGCTGAACTCAATCTGGTCGCTGAAAAGAGCCGTTTGCGGCAACTTGATGCGATTATGGCGCGGTTCCGTTTGAACAAGGAACAGGCTGAGCGCAACATTGAAGATACGGTCATGCGGGCACCGCTCACCGGCGTTATCAATGCCAAGGATGTGGCAGTGGGGCGTATGATCAACGCCAATGATATTGCGATCTCCATGTATAGGGCCGATCAGTTGGAGGTGCGCTTCACCCTGACGGATCAGCGATTTGCGCGCATTCAGAACGACAATACAGGCATTATTGGTCGCCCGGTTGAAGTGATTTGGGTGATTGGTGGTGAAGAGTTCCGCTACCCTGCAGTGATTGACCGAATTGGTGCGCGTATCGCATCAGACCGTGGCGGCGTGGAAGTGATTGCGCTCATCGATCAGGACTTGTCCGGCACTGCTCTGCGGCCCGGCGCATTTGTGGAGATCATCGTCCCGGACCGTGCGTTTGATGGATATTTCAAGGCCCCTGATACGGCGCTTTATGGCAATGATACTGTTTATGAAATCGTGGATGGCGCGCTCGTAGCCACCAAAGTGTCAGTGCGCGCACGCGATGGTGATCAGATCATTTTTGACGCTGATTTGGCTAACGGGGCTGAGATCTTGACCACCCGTATCGCCGAGATTTCCGAAGGCTTGCGTGTGCGTTCACGGGGAGATGTGGAAGCATCCACCGCGGCTCGGACACAGGGTCAAACGGGAAGCGAAACGCAATGATTGCGCGCACTATACCCGGCCGTGGCTTGGTGAGTATCTTTGCGCGCCACCCCAATGCTGCCAATCTTTTGATGGTGCTGATGGTGATCTTCGGGATTTTCGCCATTGCTCGGATCAACACTCAATTCTTTCCCACGGTGGATCGCGAAGAAATTTCCATCACTGTTGCGTGGACCGGTGCAAGTGCCGAGGACATTGAGAAGAACATTATTGAATTGATTGAGCCGGAGGTGCGCTATATCAGCGGCGTTGACAATATGACGTCTTACGCACGCGAAGGCTCCGGTTCAATTTCCCTTGAGTTCGTGGCTGGAACCGACATGGAGCAGGCAGCAGCGGATGTGGATACCGCGGTGGGAACGGTTACAAACCTGCCCGAAGATGCCGATACGCCGGAAGTTTCCAAACAGCCATTCTTTGATAGGGTCGCGAGGCTCTCGATTTCCGGTCAAGTCCCAGAATCGACCCTGCGCATTCACGCCAAAAAAATACGTGATGATCTGATCGAGCGTGGCATTGACCGCATTTCCATGGTTGGCATGCGCGATGTGGAATATAAGGTTCAGATTGATGAGCGTGAGCTTCGCCGCGTTGGGCTGTCGATTTCCGATGTTTCTCAATCCATATCCCGCAACAGTCGCGATACACCGTCAGGTCAGTTAAAGGCTGGTGTTGAAAAGCAAATCCGGGCGCTTGCCGAGATCAATTCTCCGGATTCTCTGCGCAATATTGAAATCCGCTCTTTTGCTTCCGGTGAAAAAGTGCTGCTCGGTGATATCGCAACGATCACACAGGGTTATGAGGATGGTCAGTCCCGAGGGTTTGCCAATGGCGATCCCGCCATTCAAATTACGGTGGAACGAGCCATCAATGCGGACACGTTAAAGACGGCGCAAATACTCGATACCTATCTGGCTGAGATTGAAAATAATCTGCCCGCTGGGATAACTCTCCAAAAATATGAGGTACGCGCAGATTCCCTCGTGGAGCGAATTTCGCTTCTCTTCTGGAACGGGGTCTTTGGTCTCGTGCTGGTTGTGGGAATGCTCTTCATATTCCTGAATGCGAGGATCGCGTTCTGGGTAGCGGTCGGAATTCCGGTTGCCATGTTTGCGACGCTTGGGATCATGTTGCTCCTTGGGCAGACGGTAAACATGATCACGCTGTTTGCCCTGATCATGATGCTGGGTATCATCGTGGATGACGCGATTGTTGTGGGAGAACACACCGCCTCCCGTTATGAGGCGGGCGATGATGCGATCACGGCTGCCGAAAACGGCGCCAACCGAATGCTCACTCCGGTCATGGCCGCCATGACCACTACGATTGCCGCCTTTGCACCGATGTTGCTGATTTCCGATGTAATAGGCCAGATCATGGGCGTGATGCCCTATGTGGTTATCGCTGTCATTATCGCCAGTGTGATTGAATGCTTCCTGATTTTGCCGGGACACCTCGCCCATACCCTTGAGGATAAACCTCAAAAGCAATGGTCATTCTGGCGGCAAATGTTCTTCGCACTTATTGTCGGTGGACTATTGGTTGTGGTTTCCAACCGACTTGTTGAGGGCGGTGAGACGCTTTCGGGCATTGGCTTGTTCGATACATTTATCGATTGGAAGGCACAGTTTTCCACGCCGATCTTCCTCATGTTGGTGTCTATCGGTTCACTGATTGCCGGCACGTTGTTTGAGCTCGTTTTTTATGCCCTGAAGCGCTTTCGGAAAGCGCCTACGAGCGCCCATGATGAGGGTCCATTCCGGCGCTGGTTTGACAGGAACTTCAACGCCTTTAGGGATGGTCCCTTCAACTGGATGGTATCGCTATCTTATCGCTGGCGTTACGTGACTGTCGCGATTGCGGTTGCAAGTGTGCTCGCATTTGTGATTGGCCCTCTTCGAGGTGATCAGGTCAAATTCGTATTCTTCCCATCGCCGGAAGCCGAAAATATTCAGGCGCGGCTGATTTTCAACGCGGGCATTCCCGAAGACGAAGCACTTAAAATCATCAATGAAGTCGATCGGGCACTGGACCAGGCGACGGCACAATTCACTGAAAACCAAAGTGATTTGGTAACCGCTGTTTTTGTGACCCAGGGACGTGCAGGCTTCAGTGTGGGCGATAATCTGGCTGAATTTAGGGTTCAATTATCATCGTCTGAAGTACGGACGGTTCGCACGCCGGAAATCGTCAAGGCCTGGCGTAGTGAATTGCCGAAAATCCCCGGTGTGCGCCGGATTGCGATTTTCGAAACCAGAGGTGGCCCTCCCGGCCGGGATATTGATATTGAGATCAGCGGGGGCAAAGTCGCTGAGTTGAAGGCTGCAGCAACAGCTGTCATTCCGATTGTCAGCAGCATTGACGGCACCTCCGGGGTCTCCGACGATTTGCCGTTCGGCAAGCCGGAATTGGTCATGGAGTTAAAGCCCCGTGGAGCAGCGCTGGGCTTCACCATTGATGAAGTGGGATCACAGGTCCGAAACGCGTTTGACGGCGCTATTCCCCGCCGTTTCGCTCAAGGTGATGATGAAATCACCATTCGGGTTCTGAGAACAACGAGAGATGAGGGCAGCAATATTCTGAGGAATTTTGAATTGCGTAGCCCGGAAGGCCAGTTCGTTCCCTTGGAAGAAGTCGTGACACTGCGCGAGAAGCAAGGGTTCTCGGCAATCCAAAGAAAAGACGGTCGCACCGTTGTTTCAATCACTGCTGATCTAAACACCGATATTATGACTACAGATGGCGCGCTGGAAATTTTACGTGCCAGTGAAATGCCAAAAATTTTGGAAGATATGGGCCTTCAATATCGATTTGCTGGACGCGATGAGGAGAGAAAGGTTGCTTTCGCCGATCTACAAACCGGCACATTGGTTGCGCTGGCGATCATCTACATCATTCTTGCCTGGGTATTCGGCAACTACTTCAGGCCACTTGCGGTTATGTTGATAATCCCTTTCGGGATCGTTGGTGCCGTGATCGGTCACTGGTTACTTGGCTTCAAATTGACCATTCTCTCATTCATTGGCTTGCTGGGACTTGCAGGTATTCTGGTGAACGATTCAATTATTCTGGTGAGCCGTTTGGATGAACGCATTGATGAGGGCGAGGACCTTGAAGATGCAGCGATAGGTGCGAGCCGAGATCGGTTGCGGGCTGTTCTGCTCACATCGCTCACCACGATTGGTGGTCTCTTTCCGCTGATGTTTGAAAAAAGTCTTCAAGCGCAGTTCTTGCTGCCCATGGCAATCACCATGGTATTTGGGCTTGGCCTCGCAACGCTGCTGGTGCTGTTCCTTGTGCCGTCATTCATCGGTATCGGTGGCGATATCAAATGGCTGCTGCACAGCGTCTTTGGTGAGCGCACTTCACGCGGTGGGCGTTCATCGCAACCGGCCGAGTAGGCATTGCTCTAAGGCCGCCAGAACCGCGGCATAAATAGAACGAGTACGGTGAAAAGTTCGAGCCGACCCACGAGCATGGCAAGGCTCAAAATCCACTTGGCCACGTCGTTTAATTCTTTGAATGTACCCGATGGACCGATCGTGTCTCCAAGGCCCGGACCCACATTGGAAATCGCAGTCCCCGCTGCCGACATCGATGTGATGAAATCGAGGCCTGTCAGATTGAGAGCAATGGCAAATATTCCAAACAGCAAAAAATAGATCGCAAAGAAATTCATCACCGCGCTTGAGACGCTGTCATCAATGGGCTTTCGGTTGAAACGCATGATGAAAATACCATTGGGATAAAACACTTTGGACAAGTGCTGTTTTATCGTTTCAAACATGATCTGAAACCGGAAAATCTTGATCCCGCATGAAGTCGATCCGGCGCAGCCTCCGATGAACATAATGGCGAAGAAAAATGCGTTCGCACCAATCGCCCACTGCCCATAATCGGCAACAGAATAGCCGGTGCCAGTCACAATGGATGTGACGCTGAACGCAGCTTCAATGAAACTTGAGCGTGGCGCGGTTTCAGAACTCGGATGAAGTGACCAGGCAATCAGCGTCAGGACAATTAGAACCGCGATGAATACTCGGACCTGGGAGTTGCGCCATATCCTCGAAGGGTTTCCCTGAAAACCCTGAACAAAAAGAATGAACGGGATTGATCCGAGGATCATGAATGTGATCGCGATGATTTCGATTGTCTCACTGTTGAAATACCCGATGGAAGCATCCTTGGTGGAGAAGCCTCCTGTAGCGACCGTTGTCATCGCATGCACAAAGGCATCGATCACGCTCATGCCTGCCAACAGGTAGGCGATCACACACAGTGCAGTAATGAGGATGAAAACAAGCGTAAGCGAACCTGAAATTTGTGTTGCGCGCGGGAGAATTTTCTCCGCTGTATCAAAAGCCTCGATCTTGAAGAGCTGCATGCCACCTACTTGCAGCATCGGCAAAACCGCGACCGCCATCACAATGATACCAAGCCCACCCAACCATTGTTGAATGCCGCGCCACAGCAGGATTCCGGGTGGTGCTTCTTCCAGATTAGTGATGACCGTGGAGCCAGTTGTGGTGAGCCCCGACATGGATTCAAAAAACGCATCGGTGAAGGTAGGTACTACGCCCGAAAGGAAATACGGCAGCGCACCGAAGACAGTCAAAGCGATCCATGCTGCGCAGGTCATGATAAATGCCTGTCGTGAAGTCATGGTATAGTCGGTGTTCCGCGCACCGGCATAAAGCCCAAGGCCGACCAGCAGGGTGAGGGTTCCTGTGAAGGCGAACACTTCCCAGTCTGAATTGCCTGCGATTAGATCTATGATCGCAGGAAAGTACATCGCGCCGCCAAGGGTTGCGAGCAACACACCCACAATCAGAAAAATAGGGCGAGCAAGTTTGTTCATTAGTTCAAGCTTGGGTTGAGGTCTGGAAGATCGAGGGAAAATGCAGGGATGTCGATTTCAAAACGCTCATCACCATTTCCGAGCATTGTATAACTGCCGATCATAATTCCCGAAGGTGTGGTGAGCGGGCAGCCGCTGCTATAGGCAAAATTCTCGCCATTTTTAATGGTCGGCTGTACGCCAACGACCCCGTCACCGCGCACTTCCTCCACGCGGCCTTCTCCATCCGTGATGTGCCAATATCGCGACAGGAGCTGAACGGTTTCGCCTGAATTGTTGGTGATAATGACCCGGTAAGCCCAAAAATACTGTGACGTTGCAGGGTCTGATCGTTCGTCAATATAAACGGGCATCACATTCACCAATATGCCCCGTGTGGTGGCTTCAAACATGACACGCCCTCGTTCTTCGATGCTGCTGTGGCGTTAGCATGGTTAGCACAAATTACCTATCCGCCAAATGTCACGCTTTTAGCGCTTGGGCGAGGTCTGCCAACAGGTCTTCTTCGGATTCCAAACCAACAGACAATCGAATAGTGCCATCGGTTATGCCGACCGCGTCACGTTCATCCGCGGCAAGGTTCTTATGCGTAGTGGTTGCCGGATGCGTGATCAGGCTTTTTGCGTCGCCCAAATTGTTGGATATGGAAATCAGGTCCAATTTGTTTATGAAGTCGAAAGCAGCAGATTTCCCGCCTTGCACTTCAAATGCCACCAATGTGGAACCACCACGCATTTGTTTGGCTGCGATATCTGCCTGCGGGTGATCTCGGTCACCGGGGTAGATCACTTTTGAAATATTCTTCGCTGTTTTTAGAAAATCAGTGATCGCGCCGGCAGTTTGGGTCTGCCGTTCGACCCGCACGGGGAGTGTCTCAAGCCCTTTCAAAAGGGTCCAGGCATTAAACGGACTGAGAGAGGGTCCGGTATGCCGATAGTAATCAAAGAGTGTCTCTTCAATCCATGTTTCATCGGAAAGGATTATGCCGCCCAGACATCGACCCTGACCATCTATGTGTTTCGTGGCTGAGTAAATCACCACATCTGCACCCAATTCCATCGGGCGTTGAAACAGCGGCGTGGCAAAGACATTATCGACGACCAGCTTCGCATCGTTTTCATGGGCAAGGTCTGCAACCGCTTTGATGTCCACAAGTTCGAGCGTTGGATTGGTAGGGCTTTCCAGAAAAAATACGCTTGTGTTGGGCCGAACTGCACGTTTCCATGCGGAAAGGTCTTTCCCATCGACCAGAGTGCATTCAACGCCATAGCGAGGCATCAGCTTTTCAACGACCCAACGGCAGGAACCGAACAACGCACGCGCTGCAACAATGTGATCACCCGCTTTGACCTGACAACCGATTGCTGCTGTTACGGCCGCCATGCCGGATGCGGTGGCTTTTGCGGCCTCGGCACCCTCAAGGAGACACATGCGCTCTTCAAACATGGCAACTGTGGGGTTTGCATAACGGGAATACACATACCCATCATCTTCACCCTTAAAGCGGGCCTCGGCCGCTTCCGCACTGTCATAAACAAACCCTTGGGTGAGATACAGAGCCTCTGAGGTTTCTCCGAACTGACTACGCTTTGTCGCGCCGTGTACCAATCGGGTTTCGGGACGAAGGTCCTTTAGCGATTTCATTTTCAACTCCACAAACAAAAAACCAGAATGCGAAGCCGCATTCTGGAGTCATAACTTGCAGGGTTTGCAAATCACGGCCCTTTAGCGACTTATTTTACGTGGCTGCAAGCCGGCCGGCCCAAATCACCACGGAATATATGTGTGTTAGTGCATGAAGCGCTTTGCGTCAATCGCGGGTCAGCGTAATTGTAACGTGAGAATTTTCTGGACGACCGAACTTATGAAACGTGAAACCGGCATACTTGCAGACAGCGCGATCAAAGCGCTGAACGATGAAAAAGCCATTGTCACCGAGCGGCCGTTTGATGATGATCAGATACAGCCCGCGAGCCTTGATTTGCGTCTTGGCACAAAAGCCTACCGCGTCAGGGCATCTTTTTTGCCGGGCAAAGGCAAATCCGTTTCGGGAAAGCTTGAACGTTTCAAACTGCATGAGCTTGACCTCAACAATGGTGCAATTCTTGAAACCGGATGTGTTTACCTCGTGCCGTTACTTGAAAGTCTCGATTTGCCGAAAGGTATTGAGGCTTCGGCCAATCCTAAAAGCTCGACGGGTCGATTGGATATTTTTACGCGGGTGATCGTGGACGGCAGTCAGGCGTTTGATCAAATTCCAGCAGGGTATCAAGGGCCATTATATCTAGAGATAAGCCCGAGCACATTTCCGGTAGTTGTTCGAACCGGATCGCGATTGTCGCAAATCCGGTTCCGTAAAGGGCACTCAATTCTGAGCGATACGGAACTGTTGGACTTGCATAAATCCGAGACACTCGTCGCGACCACTGCCGAGCCAAACATTCATAATGGAGGGATTGGTCTATCGATTGATCTCACTGGCGATGAGCACGGCCTTGTGGGCTACCGGGGCAAGCGTCATACCGGTCTGGTTGATGTGGACAAAAAGGCTGCACATGATGTGCTCGATTTCTGGGAGCCGATTTACAATCGCGGTTCCGACGATTTGGTTCTCGATCCCAACGAATTTTATATTCTGGTTTCGCGAGAGGCGGTTCATGTGCCACCGCTTTTCGCCGCCGAGATGGTGCCGTTTGATCCGTTGGTGGGAGAGTTCCGCGTGCACTATGCGGGTTTCTTCGACCCCGGTTTCGGGCATATTCACGCGGGCGGTGAAGGCTCGCGGGGTGTGTTAGAGGTTCGTAGCCACGAAGTTCCTTTTATTCTGGAACACGGCCAATTGGTGGGTCGCCTTGTGTATGAACACATGCTTGAACGCCCGGCACAACTCTATGGAACTGATCTTGGTTCCAATTATCAGGCGCAAGGTCTGAAACTCTCCAAGCACTTCAAGGCTTAGTTGGGCTGCTCACTCTTCTTCAGCGCACGGCCAGGTGTTTGGTCGTTCGAGGTCAGAGGGTAGTTTCGTATCTGCATCACCGCATGATAGCTCCACTTGCCACTGCTGCAGTCCGCTCGCCTGGGACAAGTCGAGGCCTTCCAAACGTGTTTGGAACAAGAACGTGTTTGCAAACGATGGAGGGGATGAAAAAACAACGCCACGCAAATCTGCGCGTGCGAGATTGGTGAAGTCGAAATTCACACCACTAATGTCGGCTCCGGCAAACATTGCACGTCCGAACTCAGCCTTCGACATGTTGACGTTCGAAAGATTGGAGTTTGAGAAATCGGCGCGAAAGGTTTCTGCTTTTTCAAAGCGGGCACCAGTGAAATTTGCTTCGCTGAAATTTGTGCGGGAAGCAAGAACACCCGAGAAATTTGTGCCGGATGCGCTTGCGCCTTTTAGGGACGCACGGACGAGATTTGTTTTCTCAAAACTGGACCCGTCAAGTTTTGTGTTCCGCAGATCAGATGAAGATAAGTCTGCACGCTTGAAGTTTGATCCGGAGAAATCAAAGTCAGACATGATCAGATTGCGTTTGCGGCAATCCTCCCAGTTTACCCCTTTGCCCGCATCATCAGAGCAGGAAGCATAAACAGTGGAGGTGGCCGTCAAACCAATTGGAACTGACAGAACGACCAAAGTGGCAGCGCTTGTTAAGAAAGAAAGTGCGCTCTTCAGAGAAAGCTTCATTAAAAAGACCAGTTTTCATCACATTGCATCAACAGGCGGCGGCTTTGTGTCCGCAAGACCGTGGGGTGTTTTTTCCCATCGGTGCGGTTTCCATACAAGATGGAATAGAGCGCGCCAGCCCGCAAGGGAAATCAATATCCAGTAAAACGGCAAAAAAAAGAGCATTTTGGTAAATGCACGCATTCGTGATGCCTTGAGAGCAACAAATGCCAGCAGACCATACGTCGTGTATCCGGCAACCAGATTGAAAATACTAACGAGGACGAACGGATCGGATGTGGGGCTGCCACTGTTTGAGAAAACCTGAAATGCCTGGCCGATTGTGGCTAAAAGAAAAACCGGGTGAACGAGAGCTGAAACGACGATTGTCGTCAGTAAAAGATGAAAAGCCAAGGTGTTCCTCCAGCCCAAATCTGAGAGAAGGTGCAACGGGTTTCTGTTATGAACCAGGATAGTTTGCATCCAGCCCTTGATCCAACGGGTTCGTTGCGCAATCCAAGGCCAGAGTGTCGGCGGTGCCTCCTCATAGGTCGGCAGCGTTATGGTGCTGGTAATATACCCTTCGCGGAACAGCCGTATGCCAAGGTCCGCGTCTTCCGTCACGTTGAACGGATCCCATGCTCCCACGGCCTTCAAGACGTTCATTTTGAAATGATTGGAAGTTCCACCAAGTGGCAGTGGTACGCGCCAATAAGCAAGGACAGGCAGGATGGCAGTGAATAGGGTGTTGTATTCAATGGCGAACATGGCTGTGAGCCAGTTCTGCTTGCCGTTGTGAATGGCGAGCGGGGCCTGCAAGCAAGCAACACGCGCCTCACTTCGCATGAATGTTTCATGCGCCTCCCGAAGTTGATTGATATGCGGTCGGTCTTCCGCGTCATAGATGACCAGGTAATCGCCTTTGCACAGCGGAAGTGCGTAGTTCAGAGCTTTGGGTTTTGTATGGGGTTTGCATGCTGGAACGACGACCAACTCAAAATAATCCGGTAGTGATAGTTCTGAGATTGCCTCGATTGTTTCGGGGTCATCACTTTCACAAATGAGCTTGATATCAAGCTTGTCTTTTGGCCAGTTCACTTTGCTCAAATGCGCCACAAGGTCTTTGACCTGATTGCCCTCATGCAGCAACGGCACCAACACAGAATAGACCGGTAATTCGAATGCATTCTGTGAAACCAGGGCTTTGAGATACGTATATCCGCGAAGGCGCTTATCGAACCATGCGAGGATCCCCGCACGCAGCAATATGCTCGCCGTATAGAAAGCGGACAAAATCAAAAAGCCGCCGAATATCGCCAGATCATATCCACGGATCACCATCCAGAACGTGCCAATCAAGACCAGATTGATGATGATCAATTGCGGCAGGGTCCAAGTCTGAGCGGCGGAATAATGGGGCATATTTCGCCAAAGATTATGGACGGCCTGGTCCACCAGATGTCTCTGGTGCGAGTGATTGGCCCGCGCGCGTGTGCGTTCGGTTTCCAAAAGCTTCTGTGAGCCAAGCCAAATTTCTTCTGAGACAAGGCCTGCGCGGAAAAGTATCTCCCGGCCATCAATGCCATGCTTTTGTGATAATCGCCACGCAGCCTGCAGGTAGGGATACCCGATCCCGTAACGGTTCAAGATCAGCAGTTCTGCCGGCATTGGCTGCCGCAGGGCACCGGTATTCGGTTCCTGAACTAGTGTTTGATTATTTTCTTCAGCCCCAGCCCTTACAGCCGCAAACCCTCGCGCGTCATGGCGCAGCGAAGGCAAATCACGCGGTTCCCACACAACCGTTTACCTGCTATTCATCCTCACACACTGAGAACGTAACGATTTTGCCAACGTCATCCAATAGACAGATAGTATCAATGGTTCGCATGACACTAAACGGGTTAGCAACGATTGCCTTGCTTGGGTTTTTGTTGCTCGGAGGCGATCGCGTTCAAGCCCAAGAAATCATGATCCCGAATTTTTGGGACAAGAATGAACGGTTTACAAAGCCGGATTTCAGCAGAATTCCCCGTTTAAGGTTCCTCACCACCACTGATTTTCCTCCGTTCAATTTCGTCGACCGCAAAAAGCGATTGAGCGGGTTTCATGTGGATTTGGCGCGCGCCATCTGCGTTGAACTTGATGTGCTGAACCGCTGCGAAATTCAGGCACTACCCTGGGATGAGTTGAAATCGGCCCTCGAAAAAGGAGAAGGGGAAGCGATCCTTGCGGGCCATTCGGTAACGCCGGAAACGCGAAAAGACTTCAGTTTCTCCCGAAGCTATATCCGTATTCCCGGACGCTTTGTATCGCTCAAGGTCAATGGTTTGACAGCGCCGGTTTATGACAGTCTGTTCCGCAAGAAAACCGGAGTGGTGGCAGGTTCGTCCCACCAGGCTTATTTTGAAAAGGTTTTTCCAAATCGACAGTCGGTCACGTTTCTCTCGCGCCAAGCGGCATTGGATGCTTTGAAGAAGAAAGAGGTTGATGCGGTATTTTCCGATGCGGTTTCGCTATCCTTTTGGATCACATCCGCCGCCTCGCAGGACTGCTGCAACTTTGTTGATGGGGCATTTGAGTCTGAAGAATATTTCGGAAATGGAATGGCGGTCACCTTGCCAAAAGGTGATCAGAACATGATGGATGCCATGAATTACGCGCTTAGCCGTGTGAACGAAAAAGGCATCTTCGCCGAACTTTACCTTCGATATTTTCCGGTCGGTTTGTTCTAGGGAAGCCAGTTAGTTCTTTTGCTTTAAGAACGGAACTTTCAAACTCCACCACAGGTGCGTGGGTCGTGTGTCCTGCCACTCTGACAGGCCGATGGTCATCCCGTCATGGCCTTTTTCCGGTTGATCCGTGTAGGTGTGAAAAAGCCGATCCCAAATCGCGAGATTGAAACCGTAATTCGAATCGGTCTCTTTGTGGAGTGCTGAGTGGTGCACGCGGTGCATGTCCGGTGTCACGATAAACCATCTCAGGTATCGGTCTACCGATACAGGTATCTTCATATTTGAGTGGTTGAACATCGCGGCACCATTGAGCACGATTTCAAAAATCAAAACCGCAATCGCAGGAGCGCCTAGCGCGATGACGATGGCGATTTTCCAAACCATGGACAGAACAATCTCAATTGGGTGGAACCGGATTGCAGTCGACACGTCGATATCCACGTCCGAATGATGCATTCGGTGAACTGCCCAGAGGATTGGCATTTTGTGGGACGCCCAGTGCGAAAACCAAACCGCAAAATCGAGAACAACAAAAGAAACAAGCACTGCAATCCATAAGGGCGCTTCGGTCAGATTGAACAATCCGTAGCCATTAACTGACGCCCATTGCGCTGCGCCGACGGCAGCACCCACAAATAAAAGACGCAGAATTGCTGAATCGATAAAAACGATTATCCAGTTGGTAAACCAGCGTTTCGCTTTGACATGTTGGAGCTCCCGCCTCGGCGCTAAAAATTCCATCAGCGCAAGGACGGCAAAGAGGCCCAAAAACACACCAAGCCTAATCTGTGGTTCGTCAAGTTCCATGATTTCTATATGCCTTATTAGGCATAGAAAATACATTCACATTACGGTCAGTGCAGCGATTTGAAGCACGATCTTAGCCACGAATATCGCGCGCCTATATGCTTGGAAAAGTGATGCGGATGGGATAACACACAGCCACAATCAAAACCCTTTAAAGGCGACCCCATGGACCCGAATATGAAAGAAATTGCTGAGACTTCCAAAGCCTGGCCTTTTGAGGAAGCAAAGCGATTGGTCAAGCGGTTTGAACAGGCGGGCTACCCCGAAGAGGTTTTGTTCGAAACCGGATACGGACCATCCGGACTTCCACACATTGGGACCTTCGGAGAGGTGGCGCGCACCCTAATGGTGGTTCACGCTTTTCGCACCTTGACCGGGGGTAAAGTGAAAACGCGTCTTCTCTGCTTTTCTGATGATATGGATGGGATGCGGAAAATTCCCGGCAATGTTCCCAATCAGGAGATGTTGAAAGACTATCTCAACAAGCCATTGAGCCGGGTTCCAAATCCGTTTGGAACTGATCATCCCAGTTTTGCCCATCACAACAATGCAAAACTTTGCGAGTTCCTCGACAGTTTCGGATTTGAATACGAATTCGCCAGTGCCACGGACTACTATACGTCGGGCAAGTTCAACGATGCACTCATCACCGCAGTAGGCAAATATCAGGAAATCATGGATGTGATGTTGCCGACGCTGGGCGAGGAACGGCAAAAAACTTATAGTCCGTTTTTGCCGATCTCACCTAGCACCGGCAATGTACTTTACGTTCCCATGAAGTCCGTGGATGCGGAAAACGGAACAATCACATTTGACGATGAAGACGGAAGTGAGGTGACGCTGCCAGTCACAGACGGCAATGTGAAACTGCAGTGGAAACCGGATTTCGGTATGCGTTGGGCAGCCCTCGGTGTGCATTTCGAGATGTATGGGAAAGATCACCAGATTAACTCCAACCTATATGACAAGATTTGCCGGATCCTCGGCGTTCGACCGCCGGAACATTTCATTTACGAGCTGTTTCTGGATGATAAGGGAGAAAAAATCTCCAAGACGAAAGGCAATGGCATCGCGATTGAAGAATGGCTTCAATACGCATCCCCCAACAGCCTTTCACTGTTCATGTATCAAAAACCCAAGACTGCAAAGCGGCTCTATTTCGATGTAATTCCGCGTCAGGTGGATGAGTATTTCCAGCATCTGGCAGCGTTTGAGGGTCAAGACACAAAGGCCCAACTCAATAACCCGGTCTGGCACATTCATGCGGGCAATCCGCCAAAAACAGATATGCCCATCAGCTTTTCGATGTTGCTCAATCTGGTTAGCGCTTCCAATGCTTCTGATAAGGAAACGCTTTGGGGCTTCATTTCCCAATATGCAGAGGGTGTGACTCCGCAAAGCCATCCCGTGCTTGATGAATTGGTCGGTTATGCGATCCGGTATTTCGAAGACTTTGTGAAGCCCGCAAAAACCTTCCGTGCACCAAGCGATAAGGAACGCGCAGCACTCGCTGATTTACGGGAGAAGCTCGCAGGGCTTGCAGGCGAAAATGATCCTGAGGTCATTCAAACCGAAGTGTTCACGGTCGGCAAGGATCATGAATTTGAAAATCTTCGCGACTGGTTCCAGGCCCTGTACCAGATTTTGCTCGGACAGGATCAGGGCCCGCGGTTTGGCTCGTTCGTTGCTCTATATGGCGCGGACAAGACCGTAAACCTGATAGACGACGCCCTGGCGGGAAAGCTCTCCTGATCTAGACGAAGTGTTTTTTGCGGAGCGGTTAAGGGGCTTGCGTACGCCACATGCCCCGCTTGTTCGCTTTTGCCTCGTTCAGTTCCGATTGAAACTCATCGCTTAACGGTTCTGCCCAACCGGTCAAAACCAGCCAGGCTGACACATCAAATCCGTCCAGCTTGCAACGCGTGCGTATCTTGGTCTTGGTTTCATTGTCTGTGGGCGTGCAGTCGAGGGGCCGTCCTCGAACAAACAATCGCATCTCGGTTCGGGCCATCATTCCACAAGGCCATTCTTCGCTGGTCTCTGTGGAACAGGTTTTATCAAGATCCAGCGGTTTGATATCCGCAAGAGTGATGGTTTTTTCACCGCTCTTGATAATCCCGGCTGCAACCACAATTGGCCTTGTCCAAGTGTCTGGTTTTTCGGGTCTTGGTGGCGGTGGCGGAGGTTCCACCGCGGGTAGGCGCTCAAGCACGTTTTCGGTTACTTTGGGCGCTTGCACGACATTTTCAGGTGTCACATCGCGAACCGGTTTGCGCGTTACAAAAACAGGCTCTGCTATGTCTGTCGTTTCCGTAACTTCTACGGTGGGCGGCGGTGAGAAAAAGAAAATCAACAGGACGACGAAAGCAATGCTGCAGGCAACAAGTACAAATCCTGCCTGCCGCATGATCGATCACCTATTGGCTGGCCCACACGATGCGGGCGATCCAATCCAGTTCATTCAGCTGAAACGTAAGATCAGGATGCTCCGGGTTGAGGGACTTTAACTCGACCCGGTCCGCCGTCTTTTTTTGCAATGTTTTGGCAAGGACCTGGCCCTCTCGGGTTTTGACCACGACCCGGTCTCCACGCCGCACGGTTGATGTGGGATCAACAACCAGAATGTCTCCCTCGCGGTATAGCGGCAACATGGAATCGCCGGACACTTCGAGCGCATAGGTTTGTTCTGCCACTTCGCCGGGGGGTACGATTTCGTCCCATCCTTGACCCGCAGGAAACCCGCCATCGTCGAAATAGCCGCCAACCCCTGCCTGGGCAAATCCGATAAGGGGAACACGGCGTTGAACCGGCGGATACTCTCGATAGCTCATGTCCGATTGTTCTCGGACTGCGCCCTTTGTTTCGAGGGGTTCTGTCAGGAGATCGATGAAGGTCTGAACACTCGTATTCGTGCAGGTCAGAACTTTTGCGATGGATTCAGTCGATGGCCACCGTTCGCGGCCTTCACCCGTATAGCGTTTGGAAGGGTTGAAACTGGTCGGGTCCAACCCGGCCCGCTTGGCAAGACCTGATGTGGACATGTCTAACTTGGCCGCAAGTGCATCCACTGCTGACCAAATTTGAGTATGAGTTAACATGTCCATATGAAACACCTATACAGGAATAATTTCCTTTTTAGGCAAATAGAGACGAAAAGTCCACAGCAAGTAATCGTCAAAAATCATATGTCAGAAGTAAACGCTCGACGGTCTGTGGCGATCATGTGATCGAGGTAATCCAGCCTGTCCTGCCCCCAAAACACTTCGCTCTTATAAACATAGGCAGGGGCACCCACCGCATCATGCTCTATGGCGCTTTGGGTGTTGGCAAGGCGCATATCGCCTGCCTCATCCGATGTTGCGACCCCAAGTACATCTTTGGAATCGTGTCCGCATTCTTCCAACAAATCTACTAAAACCGTTTCATCGGCGATTTGGAGGTCTTTTTCCCATACGGCCCGACCTGCGGCCAACGCGAAAGAAGCAGGGTCCTTGCCCATGATCACCAATGCGCAAACTGCTTGATCAGCCAGTCTTGGATTTGTGGGAAAATATGCTGGACGGGGGTTAACGCAAACGTTGCGATACTCCGACACCCGCTGCAACTCAATCTCCCTGTAGCGCTGTCTGACAACCGGGCGTTGGGCAGGCGGCACCGCTCCGGACTCTCCCCAAACACCCAAAATATCAAACGGTTTGTACTCGATTGTCTTGCCATGCTTTTTGGCAATCTCGTGAAACTGTTTATGGCCCATATAGGCGAAGGGTGAGGGGCACGTGAAATAATAATCGATATGGGAAGACATGAGGCACCTCCAGACTGAATGCCATCATACTCTTGCACCGACCGGCCAATCCGGCAATATGTTTCAGGTCGTTTGAAAGACCTTCTCATGAATGTCAAACAACAAACACCTTCTGACTTCTCACTTTACCTCACGCACAACCAATTCAGGGCAAAGGCATGCCGCAGGATAACAAAGACACAACGGAGAACATGGCCGAAGACCGTACCAACTGGGCGGAGGACCGGACATTACTTGCCAATGAACGCACTTTCTCTAGCCGAATGGGCTTCGCCCTTGGTTGTCTTGGTGTGGCCCTCGGTCTTCAGGGCGTGTTTAGTGCGGTAACGCCCACATGGATTGCCAAGTCAGTGGCCACGGTTTTCATCATCTTGGCCATTTATCTTGCCCATTTTGCCTATCACAGCACCAAGAAGATGCATCAGCGATTGCATGCCCACCATGCAGAGCCTGCAGGCGTGCCCGAGCTCTTCATCATCACATGGCTCATCACGATCGGCTCTCTTGGCATTGCCGTCGTTCTATGGATTTCATGATCTCCCATGCCTATGTAACGGGTTCACTTTCTGTATGAGGCTCGTCATACCATGACTGAACAAAACCCGCTGCTGGCCGAATGGAACACGCCGTTCAAACTCCCACCCTTCGGTAAAATCGGTCCCACCCATTACCGACACGCATTTGACGAGGCATTGGAAGAAAACAGTCGAGAAATTGATGCAATTGCGGGCGCAAGTGACGAGCCAACCTTTGCCAATACAATTGAAGCGCTGGAAAAAGCAGGAGAGGCTCTTTCAAAAGTCTCAGCGACGTTTTTCAATCTTTCAGGTTCCCATACGAATTCGCAGCTTCAGGAGATTGAGCGCGAAATGGCACCGAAACTTGCAGCGCACCGTTCGAAGATGATGCTGAACGCGGAACTGTTCGCCCGCGTCGATACGTTGTTCGAAGCGAAATCCGATCTTGAACTAAACTCTGAGCAAGAGCGGGTTCTGGAGCGTTACCACGCGGCATTCGTCCGCTCAGGTGCCAAACTTGAAGGTGCTGCCCGTGACCGTATGTCAGAAATTACCCAACGGCTTGCAACACTCGGGACGTCTTTCTCACAGAACATACTTGCCGACGAAGCCAGTTTTGAATTGGTCTTGGAAAAAGAAGAAGATCTTGCAGGCCTGCCGGAATTTCTCGTGGCAGCTGCCGCCTCTGCGGCTGAAGAACGGGGACACACGGGCAAGCATGTTATTACGCTCTCGCGTTCCTTGATCGAACCGTTTCTTCAGTTCTCTTCCCGCCGCGATCTTCGCGAGAAAGCATTCAAGGCATGGATTGCCCGCGGCGAGCAAGACGGTGAAACGGACAATCGGGAGATCATCAAAGAAACGCTCCGCCTGCGCGAAGAGCGGGCAAAGCTCCTAGGGTTTGAAAATTTTGCCCATTTCAAGCTTGACGACCAAATGGCGAAAACACCAGAAGCGGTCCGTGATCTTCTCATGAATGTCTGGAAGCCGGCTAAGGCTCAGGCCGCAAACGAGGCTAAAAAGCTGCAGGAACTCGCCAATTCCGAAGGGGCAAATTTCAACATCGAGCCCTGGGATTGGCGATACTATTCCGAAAAACTGCGCAAGGCGGAACACGATCTCGATGAAGCGGAGATCAAGCCGTATATCCAGTTGGACAAAATCATCGAGGCAGCCTTTGAAACCGCCAATCGTCTTTTCGGCCTATCGTTTTCAGAAGTCAAAGATCTCGATCTTTATCATCCAGATGTGCGTGCTTTTGAAGTAACAGACGCAAGTGGCGAACACGTTGCACTTTTCCTCGGCGATTATTTCGCCCGATCCTCCAAACGCTCCGGCGCATGGATGAGTGGGTTCCGGTCTCAGGAGAAACTGAAGGGAAACATTCGCCCGATCATTGTGAATGTGATGAACTTTGCAAAAGCGCCGGAAGGTGAGAAAACCCTGCTGACCTTTGATGACGCCCGGACCTTGTTCCATGAGTTTGGCCATGCGCTCCACGGCATGTTGTCCGATGTCACCTATCCTTCGATTTCTGGCACATCGGTGGCGCGAGATTTTGTGGAACTGCCGAGCCAACTCTACGAACATTGGTTGAGTGAGCCTGAAATTCTCTCACAATATGCGGTGCACTATAAAACTGGCGAACCGATCCCCGAAGCACTTATCGAAAAGCTGAAAGCGGCTGAGAACTTCAATCAGGGTTTCGGAACCGTCGAATATACGTCCTCGGCGCTGGTTGATCTAGAGTATCACACCATGCCGGCAGAAGAAGTATCCGATGTGGGCGAGGCGGAAGCGGCGATCCTCGAAAAAATCGGGATGCCACCGCAAATTACCATGCGCCATCGCTCTACCCACTTTGCGCATGTTTTTTCTGGCGATGGCTATTCAGCCGGATATTATTCCTACATGTGGTCCGAAGTCATGGATGCTGATGCCTTCCGTGCATTTGAGGAAACCGGTAATGTGTTCGACAAAGCGACGGCTGAAAAGCTGAAAACGTATATTTATTCTGCTGGTGGTAGCCGGGACCCAGCTGAACTGTATACGGAATTCAGAGGCAAAATGCCGGAGATTGATGCGCTTCTGGAAGGGCGGGGTCTCAAAGACGTGGCTTGATACACGCAGAAAGACAGCGGCACGATTTGGAGGAAGCGCCATGGCCCGACACGAAAACATTCTTGGTACTGTTGGCAATACGCCTGTGGTACGGATCAACAAGCTGGCACCCGAAGGCATCAATCTGTTTGTCAAAGTGGAGGCGTTTAATCCGCTTGGTTCCGTGAAAGACCGCCTTGCGCTCGGCGTGATCGAAGCCGCAGAAAAATCCGGCGAATTGAAGCCGGGCCAAACGGTTGTGGAAGCAACCAGCGGTAACACGGGCATTGGTCTTGCGATGGTGTGTGCCGCCAAGGGATATCCATTGGTCATCACCATGGCCGAAAGCTTCAGTGTGGAGCGTCGGCGTCTCATGCGCTTTCTGGGCGCCAAAGTTGTGCTAACACCTGCCAAGGAAAAAGGCACAGGCATGGTCAACAAGGCACGTGAACTGGCGGAGAAAAACGGTTGGTTCATGACGCGTCAGTTTGAAAATGAAGCGAACCCGGAAACCCATGCCGCGACCACGGCACAGGAAATACTGCAAGACTTCGAAGGCGAGGCGCTGGACTATTGGGTCACAGGCTTCGGCACAGGTGGCACATTGAATGGGGTAGGGCGCGTCCTTGCCAAAGAGCGGCCCGAAACCAAAATCGTCGTTAGTGAACCCGCGGATGCGGCAATGCTTACCTCCGGTATCGAGCAAGATCGTCGCGATGACGGATCTGCCGCCAGCACCCATCCATCGTTTAATCCGCACCCGATACAGGGCTGGAGCCCGGACTTCATCCCGAAGATAACGGGTGATGCAGTTTCAATGGATTTCATCCACGAAGTTCAGACGGTCACTGGCGCAGAAGCCATGAAATGCGCCCGCGATCTTGCCACACATGAGGGGATATTCTGTGGCATTTCCTGTGGCGCTACGTTTGCAACCGCACTTGAGGTCTGCAAGCAGGCACCTAAGGGATCAACGGTGTTGTGTATGTTGCCGGATACGGGCGAACGCTATCTTTCAACGCCACAATTTGCTGAGATCGAAGCGGAGATGAACGAGGCCGAACTGGAAATCATGGTTTCCACACCGGGCTATCATCGACCAAATCCGGCTTGATCAAACCTTATATCGAACACAAAAAACCCGGCTCCAAGGCCGGGTTTTCTTGTTTCTATTCCGCAGAACCTAAGCCGCTTTCTTTGCCCCTTCCGGTGCAAAACGCTCATAGAACAACTCATTGTTCTTCGCCATTTCCAGCAGCAAAGCGTTAGGCTTGAACTGCTCACCATAGTTGGCTTCCAGCCTTTGCAGCAGTTCCACAAACTTCGTGGTACCCATGCCGTCGATGTAAGAAAGCGCACCGCCTGTGAAGGGTGCATAGCCAAAGCCGAGTATGGAGCCCACATCAGCTTCACGCACATCGGTTACGACGCCTTCTTCAACGCAGCGTGCGGCTTCAACCGCGATAGTCGCATGGAAGCGATCCTTGATTTCCTGACGGTCAATCGAGTCCGCATCCTGTTGCGGATAGAGGTCTTTGAGACCGGGCCACAAATGCTTCTTCGCTGGCTTATCCGGGTACTCATAAAACCCTTTTCCGTTTTTACGGCCAAAGCGTTCGTGTTTTTCGACCATTGTGTTGACGAGTTCCACATGGCGTGGGTCAACCGCACCTTCGCCCAGATCACGAATGGTCTGGTGCAGGATTTTGTGGCTGAGATCAATCGCCGTTTCATCGTTCAATTGTAGCGGTCCAAGCGGCATGCCGGCTTGCTTAGCCAGGTTCTCGATCATTGCCGCAGGCACGCCTTCGATCACCATGTTATAGGCTTCCGACATGTAGCGAAGTACGCAGCGGTTGACGAAGAAACCCCGGGTGTCGTTAACGACGATCGGCGTTTTCTTGATGCGCGCAATGTAATCTAGCGCCATCGCAATGGCACGGTCGCCTGTCTTGCCGCCGCGGATCACTTCAACCAGCATCATCCGGTCAACCGGAGAGAAGAAGTGGATGCCCACAAATTGCTCCGGGCGCTTTGAAAACTCAGCCAGATCTGTGATCGGGATGGTCGACGTGTTTGACGCATAGATTGCGTCTTCCGGCATATGCGCTTCGGCCGCCTCTGTGACGATTTTCTTGATCTTGGAATCTTCGAAAACAGCTTCGATCACCATGTCCACATCAGCGAGTTTGGAATAATCATCCGTCGCCGTGATCCGACCAAGGACTTCCGCCTTCTTCTCAGCCGATGAGCGCTTCTTGGAAATCGCTTTGTCCTCAAGGCCTTCCGCATGTGTGATCGCATTTTCAGCGGATGCCTGATCGCGGTCGAGAACGACAACTTCTATGCCAGCTTGTGCGGAGACATAGGCAATCCCTGCGCCCATAAAGCCGCCGCCGCCAAGAACACCGATTTTCTTGATCTCGTTCTTTTCAATCTCGGCAGGGCGGCGTGCGCCTTTGTTAAGTTCCTGCATTGACATGAAGATCGTGCGAATCATCATTGCAGCTTCTGTGGACCGAAGAACCTCTGCAAAATAACGGCTTTCAATTTTCAGCGCCGTATCGAACGGCACCAACATGCCTTCATAGACGCATTTCATGATCGCGCGGGCACCGGGATAATTGTCCTGTGTTTCGCGGCGATAGATTGCATTGGCCGGCGGGAACAGCTGGAATCCGGCTGGTGAGTAAACCGCACCGCCCGGGAATTTGTAACCTTTGACATCCCATGGCTGCGTTGCCTTCAAGCCATCATTGATGAGCGCTTTTGCTTTTGAAACCAGCTCATTAGCCGGTGCCACTTCTGTAACGAGACCAAGCGCTTTTGCTTTCGACGCATGCACATTGCCCCCCTTGAGAAGCATTTGCAGCGCTTCCTGTGTGTGCACCAGACGCGGAACGCGCTGGGTGCCACCGCCACCGGGGAATAGGCCGACTTTAACTTCCGGCAGGCCAACCTTGGCATCATCCGCCATCACCCTTGCATGGCAGGCTAGGCAAATCTCAAGACATCCGCCAAGCGCCTGGCCATTGATTGCCGCCACAAATGGTTTGCCGCAGGTTTCCATTTTGCGCAGGTTCTGGTTCAGCGCGTAGGCACCGTCGAACAGCATCTGTGCGGCAGCTTCTTCGTTTTTTGCCTGTTCGGCTTTGTATTCGCCGAGCATTTTCTGCAGCATGGTGAGGTCTGCGCCCGCACCAAAGGTTTTTTTGCCGGATGCGATCACCGCGCCCTTGATGGCATCATCGCCCGCCACGTGATCCACGATTTTGTCCAATTCCTCCATCACCGATTGATCGATGACGTTCATGGACTTTTCGGGACTATCCCATGTGATGACGGCAATACCGTCGCTGTCTGTTTCAACTGTAAAATGTGTATAGGTCATTTTCTTAAATTCCGGTCAGGGTTATCAAACGCGTTCAATAATGGTTGCAGTTCCCATGCCCGCACCGATGCAAAGTGTGACGAGTGCCGTGTTCTGGTCGCGGCGTTCCAACTCATCAAGAACGGTTCCAAGGATCATCGCGCCGGTTGCACCGAGAGGATGGCCCATGGCAATCGCACCACCACAGACATTGATTTTGTCATGGGGGATTTCGAGCGCTTGCATGTAACGTAAGACCACGGAAGCAAATGCCTCGTTCAATTCAAACAGATCAATGTCATCCAGGGTCATATTGGCGTTCTTCAAAAGCTTGCGGGTCACATCAACCGGACCGGTGAGCATGAGCGCGGGGTCAGAACCAATGCTCGCAAACGCTTTGATGCGCGCGCGTGGTTTCACACCAAGTTTCTTCCCGCCTTCTTCTGAACCCATGAGAATTGCTGCGGCACCGTCCACGATGCCCGATGAGTTGCCTGCGTGGTGGACGTAGTTGATGCTTTCCACTTCCGGGTGGGCTGCGATCCCCACAGCTTCAAAGCCGCCCATTTCACCCATCATGGTGAAAGATGGATCGAGTGACGCCAAAGACTGCATGTCGCTCGTGGGGCGCATATGCTCGTCATGGTCAAGAATTGTCAGACCGTTCTGGTCTTTTACGGAAACGATCGAATTCTTGAAGCGGCCTTCATCCCAACTTTGTTTGGCCCGCTTTTGGCTCTCAACCGCATAAGCGTCCACGTCATCACGGGTAAAACCGTATTTCGAACAAATAAGGTCAGCGGAAACACCTTGCGGCATGAAATAAGCGGGGATTGCAACGGATGGGTCCATGGGCCACGCGCCGCCGGACGTCCCAATTCCAACGCGAGACATCGATTCTACGCCGCCTGCAATGACCACATCTTCGGAGCCAGCGCCGATTTTGCCGGCAGCGAGGTTGATCGCATCAAGGCCAGAAGCACAGAAACGGTTGATCTGCATGCCCGGCACGACCGTGTCATACTTTGCTTCGAATGCTGCTGCCCGTGCAATATCAGAACCGGCTTCACCAACCGGGTCCACACATCCCAGGATGATGTCGTCCACATGGGTGGTATCCATTTCATTGCGGTCGCGGATTGCTTCCAGCGTTTTTGCGGAAAGGCGAACGGCTGGCACTTCGTGCAGGGAACCGTCTTTCTTGCCGCGGCCGCGAGGCGTGCGGACATGGTCGTAAATATAAGCGTCAGCCATGATTAATCTCCTTCAAGTCATGCGTTGGGGGCAGAGGGAAGAAGGTCTTCCGGTGATGCCCAATTGGGTAGATTCTGTATGCGTCCAAGCCAGGCTTTAATTGCCGGGTAGTCGTCCCAACTGACTCCGATATGATCGGGCCAGAAAAGGTATCCGCACATGGAAATGTCAGCGAGCGTGGCTTCTTTGTCTGCAGCCCAGTCCTGGGTTTTCAGATGCGTTTCCAAAACCTTCAGCGCACCCATTGCGCGGGCCTTCAGGAACCTGGTCTCCGGCTCGCCTTCTTTTTTCATGAATTTGCTCATGAAGCGATAGGTGGCCACATAGCTTGTGAGTTTGTGGTTGTCGAAAAACATCCAGCGCATCATTTCCAGCTGACCTTTACGATCAGTAGGCGTGAACTTTTGAAAACGATCTGAGATATGCAAGAGTATCGCGCCTGATTGGCTCAGGGTGAAATCATCGTCTGTGTGATCAATGAGGACTGGCACTTCGCCCATTACGTTGGTTGCGCGGTATTCATCCTGGCGCGTTATTCCATTAAAGAAGTCGACCCACTCAGCTTCCCAGTCGGCTTCACACAGTTGCAGCATGAGTGCCGCCTTGTAGGCGTTGCCTGATTCAACGAAGCATTTGAGCGTATAGTCAGTCATTTTATCCCTTTACCACTTATGCAGCAGCGATCACTTCCAGCTCAACGAGCCAGTCATCATCAAGCGTTTCCACAACGATTGCGGTGGTAGGAATTTTTCTTCCTCCCAGCGCTTTAACGCGTGCCGCACCATTCTTTTCCATATATTTCCGGTCGCTCAGATAACTCGTAATTCTGACAATGTTATCGACTGTCATATCAGCGCTCGCCAGAATATTGCGAATATTCTTCCAAACGAGTTCCAACTGCTGATCAATATCCTTACCCGCCGCCCAATTTTCATCCAACCCCATGGTTCCAGCGATATAAAGAGTCCTCGTGGTGTCACGTATCTCTACCGCGTGAACAAAATCATCCGCTTCATAAATGCCATCGGTTGGATTGTGAACGATTGTGGTCGCCATTAATCTTCAATCCCTTCAATCAGGATAATATGGGCATTCGAAACGGCGACGCGATGCGCTTTAGCTTTAGAGTAGGTTTCGGATTGGTAGCAGGCCTTAGCATCTTCCAAGCTGGGAAATTCAATCACCACATGGCGTGAACCAAGATCATCACCTTCAGCGGTTGTAAAAGACCCGCCGCGCGCCAGAAACCTAGCATTGTATTCTTTGAAAACAGGTCCTGCGCCTTCCACGTATGACTTGTAGGCATCCGATGTGAAACTGGCTGGATCATCCGCGCCCACATGGGCAATCCAATATGCTTTGGGCATTGAAGTCTCCAGACTAAAGGGTTCGCGAAATCAATACCTTCATGATTTCGTTTGTGCCGCCATAAATGCGTTGGACACGAGCGTCCCGGTACATGCGGGCAATCGGATACTCATTCATGTAGCCATAGCCACCAAACAGCTGCAAGCACTCGTCCATCACTTTGCCTTGCAGGTCCGTGAGCAAATACTTCGCCATGGATGCGGTCGCCGTATCAAGGTTTCCGGCAAGATGCTGCGTGACACAATGGTTGACAAATGCCTTTGCCATTGTGGCTTCCGATTTCAATTCAGCGAGTTTGAACTGCGTATTTTGAAAATCGATTACAGCTTTGCCGAAGGCCTTACGCTCTTTCACATAGTCAATAGTAAGAGCCAGAGCCAGTTCAATGGATGCCATGGCCTGGTTGGCGATGATCAATCGTTCTTGCGGGAGTTCGCTCATTAACTGAACAAACCCCTGGCCTTCCTCAGGACCGAGGAGATTGGCTGTGGGAACTTTCACGTCGTTAAAGAACAGCTCGGACGTGTCGTTTGACTTTAACCCAATTTTATCGAGATTGCGCCCGCGCTTAAATCCTTCAACCTCATCGGTTTCGATCACGATTAAAGAGGTGCCTTTCGCGCCTTGAGACGGGTCAGTCTTCGCAACAAGGATGATCAGATTTGCATTCTGGCCATTGGTAATGAACGTTTTTGATCCATTGATCCGGTATTGGTTGCCGTCTCTTGCAGCCGAGGTTTTTACGCCCTGGAGGTCAGATCCGGTGCCGGGTTCTGTCATTGCGATGGCGCCGATTAGTTCACCGGTGGCGAGCTTCGGCAGCCATTTCTTCTTCTGGTCCTCAGAACCGTAATGAAGAATATACGGTGCAACGATCGCGGAATGGAGCGCAATACCGAACCCGTCTACGCCGTGGTGGCCAATGGCTTCTATGATCGCTGCCTCGTGGGCATAGGTTCCGCCCGCGCCGCCATATTCTTCCGGCATTGCCGCACAAAGAAGCCCGTTTGCGCCGGCTAATTGCCAGCGCTCACGGGGGACGATTTCCTGTTTCTCATAGGCCTCGTAATGGGGCGCTATTTCATTTTCCATAAACCGGTTGGCCATATCAGAGACGAGGCTGACCTCGCCATCCAGCCAGTCCGGTTTTGGAAAATCAAGTACGGCTGCCGCTTGCATGCCAGCCTCCTAGAATGCTTCTGCTTCCAGGGCCATCATGCTTTCAGCACCTGCCTGAATACGTGCAAGGTGTGCTGCAGCTTCAGGCATGACACGTTCCATGAAGTAGCGTCCGGTCATCAGTTTCTCTTCATGAAATGATGTAGAACCGTTCGCACCTTCAGCGAGTGCCTCCTGAGACTTCTCAGCCATCATGCCCCACATGTAGCCAAGCGCCACGAGGCCAAATAGGTGCATGTAGTCCATGGAGGCAGCGCCCGCATTGTTTGGATTGCTCATGCCATTTTGCATCAACCACATGGTAGCCGCTTCCAGCGCTTTGACGCTTTCGCGCAACGGCTTGGTGTACGGTGCCATAGCTTCATTTTCCATGTGCTTTTTGGTGAAGCCGTTCACTTCTTCCATGAAAGCACGCATTGCACGGCCGCCGTTTGTCGGCAGTTTGCGACCTACGAGGTCTAGCGCCTGAACGCCGTTTGCACCCTCATAGATTTGCGCAATCCGAGCGTCACGAACAAATTGGCTCATGCCCCACTCTTCGATGTAGCCGTGACCACCAAAGACCTGTTGTGCATTTACACAGTTTGAGAAACCAATGTCTGTCAGAACACCTTTAACAACAGGAGTAAGAAGGCCCATCAGATCGTCAGCTTCCTCACGATCCTCATCGCTCAACCCGCGATGTGAGATATCGCCTTTAAGGGCAGTCCAGAGCATTAATGCGCGCGCTGCCTCGTTAAACGATTTAATGTTCATCAACATACGCCGCACATCCGGGTGTACCAAAAGAGGATCAGCCTTCTTTTCAGGTTCTGCCGCACCCGTTAGGGCGCGCCCTTGGATACGCTCTTTCGCGTAGATCGCAGCGTTTTGATAGGCAACTTCTGATTGGGCAAGACCCTGCAGGCCAACACCAAGGCGTGCTTCGTTCATCATGATGAACATGGCCTTCAGACCCTTGTTCTCTTCACCAATGAGATAGCCGGTGGCTTCATCATAGTTGAGAACACAGGTGGCGTTTGCGTGGATGCCCATTTTCTCTTCGATGGAGCCGCAGGTAACGCCGTTACGCTCGCCTAGAGAACCGTCTTCACCTACTTTGAATTTGGGCACGATAAAGAGTGAGATGCCTTTAACGCCCTCTGGTGCGCCTTCGATACGCGCCAGCACAAGGTGGATAATGTTTTCAGCGAGGTCATGCTCGCCGGCAGAAATGAAGATTTTCTGACCGGAGATTTTGTAAGAGCCATCTGCTTGTGGCGCTGCCTTTGTGCGCAGTAGACCAAGGTCTGTACCGCAATGGGGTTCGGTCAGGTTCATCGTGCCTGTCCACTTACCCTGGATCATATTTGGCAGGTATTTTTGTTTTTGTTCCGCATCGCCATGTACTTGGATGGCGGCAATCGCACCCTGGGTAAGGCCCGGATACATGCCAAAGGCCTGGTTTGCTGAAGAGAGATATTCACCCACCGCCGTGTGAAGTGCGTAGGGCAGGCCTTGTCCGCCATATTCAGGGTCGGCAGCAAGACCCATCCAGCCACCTTCCACATAGGCATTGTACGCTTCTTTGAAGCCTTTGGGCGTGGTCACGCTACCGTCTTCGTGGCGTGTGCAGCCTTCACGGTCACCAGAAAAGTTAATCGGCTGCAGCACTTCTTCGCAAAGCTTGGCAGCTTCGCCCAAGATGGCTTCGATCATGTCCGGAGTGGCTTCTTCAAATCCTGGAAGGTTGTTGTACCGATCAATACTCAGCACATCATTCAGGATATAAAGGGATTCATTGATAGGGGCGCTGTAACTAGGCATTCGATCTCTCCTCTCCAAAAGACTTCAAGCACCAAAATTTCGGCTGGACCGAGTGTAGGTCAATTCAGTCGAAAATCAAACTTAAGTCTTACGTGTCAAATTCTTACGTTAACGTAAATGTAATTTCAGAAAATGCAAGATTGATTCTGAAGATTTTCAACTTTCTCACATGCGGCATTTTGAAGGTTAGTGAGCAATGAAAGTTCTAAGACTTCGGGTTTTACGGCACATCGTTTTGTACCGTTTCAATTGCCCGTTGCAGATCAGAGATGGCGTGATCAAGCTGCAGGCGTTGGGCGTTGAGTTCACTCATTTGACGTGCAAGCCATGTGTGTATTTGCTGAGCACCGTCTCCATTTGTTTTAGTGTCATAGATGTCCAAGAGTTCCCGAATGGCTGATAATGAAAAGCCAATTCGCTTGGCAAAGATGATCAAAGCCAGCCGCGCTCGGTCTTGCGGTGAGTACAACCGCGTTGCTCCCGAACGGCGCGGATTGATCATGCCGCGATCCTCATAAAAGCGAAGTGTCCTTAATGTGACACTGAATTCTGAAGCAAGCTCTCCGATCCGGTAAGCGTGCTTGGTCTGAACCTGTGGGTCAAGCAAGTCGGAGGCAATCATATCGAGGATATGACGTCCGGTTTTTCTTTGTTTCATGGATGCGTAGGGGCCCTTGCAAATGTCCGACAGGCGCGAACCCGTCTTTTATTCCGCCCCGATTTTGCCGGACGCTACCGCGTTCGCTTGATCGCGGGCAAGGGACAGAAAGACGCTTGTGCCAACGAAAGCTCAGCACGGTATCGAAACCGTTAATATTAACCCATTGTTTACCCTGTTTTGGGAAAGCTAGCGCATTAGGATTCGCAGTTCGGGCGGGTTCCTTCTGTTTTAGTAACAAGAGTGGCAAGGGCGTATGCGCAGATCACGGTCTCAATTGAAAAATCTTTCGGCATCAGCTGCGCCAGGTAATCCGCACGCTCCACAGCCCTATGCTGTCAACGAGCATGCGGAAGAAATCCAACGCAGGATCAATGCATTGGGCTTGTCCAACCAGCCATACGAGGACCCTCGTTATCAGGGTTATGCCCCTCAGCCTGTGCCGGCTGCACCACAACAATATGGACAAGCGCCGAGTGCTCCCGATCCGTCGCCGGCCTACGGATATGCAAATCCACCCCAGCAGTTTCAGCCAAACCCGGACCTCGAAGCTCTAAAAGCTCACATTGACCGGATGAGCGGGAAGTTGGCTGAGGTTGAGCGTCTTTCCGTGAATGCGCCACAGCAGGCATCGGCTCAAATCAGCGATGTTGTAAATCATAGCATTGGCGCATTAACCGCCCAAATTACCGACCTCAGTCAAACGGTTGCAGGAATGGCTGCGAACCAGCCTGGCGCCGATGATATTGGTGGGTTTAGCAAAGCGCTTGAAGATGCAACACGGGCGTTCAAGGAATTTTCTGCCAACCAAGCATCGTCTGCGATTGATCCAAATGCTTACGCTAAGGTTGTGGAGCAGAGCCATCAAACCCTCGCCGGTGAGATTGAACAGCTGCGTCAGTCTTTTGCGGGCAATAATGGCAATCCTGACGTTTATGCAAAGACGCTGGAAGCAAGCCACAGTGATTTGAAATCACAAATGCAGACTTTGCAGCAAAGCGTGACGGCGAGCTTCCATCAGACAGATGAAACGATAGGTCGTTTGCAGAGCGATCATGCAGGGCTTCTGTCCGAGATCGAAACGATCAAAACGCTCATCAAACAGAACGCGCAAGCCGATACCGGAAGCGCCAGTGCGCAGAACATCGCCAATATTGAGACACGGCTTGAAGAGATTACTCGCGCAATCGTCGCCATATCGCATGGTGGCCAAAATGTGGATCAACTCGAACGCCTTGAAGCCCGAATTGCTGATCTATCGAGAAGTCTTTCTGAAACGCAAAGCAGTGGGAATGGTGCAGACAGTTCGCGTGAATTGGATGATATTAAGTCCCAACTCCAAGCCGTTCATGATCAACTCCATACCCTATCGTCCCAGTCAACCTCAGCGGAAGACCAGTCTTGGACCAATGCGATTGCTGCATTGAACGACAAACTCGACAATATGAATGCCCTAAGCGTTCAAAATTCCGGCGAAGGCGTTGATAATTCGCAGCTGCTTGCGCGCCTCGACGCATTGGTAGAGCGGGTAGGGCCCGCCAATGGCTCGGAGGAGATTTCCCGACTGAGCAATGAAGTCAGCAATTTCGGCGCATTGCTGGCAAACACATCCGGAACTTTTGGTCAATCTGCTCATGGCGTTGACACTTCCGCATTGGAAGGGCTCGAGCAGAAACTGGCAGAAGTGGTGGATCATCTCAGCAATGAAAAGGCACCATTGGACTTAGGCGCGATCGAGCAGAAACTCGTAAGCATTGAAGAACAGGTAGCTAGCAGCCGGGACATTGCCATTGAGCTTGCAAATCAGGCCGCAATGGACGCTGTTAATCAAGCCATGCAGCATATGCAGGCTCATCCACCAGCAGATGCTGAGCATGCCTCCGTCAATCCAATTCTTTCTGACTTGGCCAACGATATCCGCACGCTTCAGCAGACTGCATCGCAGGGCAATTCAGATACGATTCAGACGTTTGATGCGCTGAAAGATACGCTTGAACATATGGTTGGCCGTTTGGCTGCGATTGAGAACAGCATTCAGGCAAGTGCCGCACACGCTGTATCGGCCGCCCATGCATCAGTTCCTGACTATGCTCCGCAAAGTCCGCAGCCGCAGGTTCAGCCAAGCTATCAGGCCAAAGACGTTTATTCTGATGAACCGCCACAAAGTCAGGCGAACGAGTATGACCAACTCCTGTCAGACCGACCGCAGGAACCCGAAGCGCCAGCGCCGCGGAAAGTTTCTGTTGCGCAAAGTCTGGTGGAAGAGGCAAACCGTGCCGAGGAGCAACGTCTACGTAAACGCCAGGCTCAAATGGTGGTTCCTGAGCCGATTTTTGAAACAGAAAATAGCCGCGAATTTAACAGTGAACAATTGGCAGCCGATCGCTTTGAGCCTGCCGATGAAGTGCTGCCAGATCTGCCGGAGCAAACTGCACCGGAAATGGATATGGACACATTTCCAAATAGCCCCGATCAGGTGAGGTCTCCTGTAACTGCGCAGAATTTGGTTGATGAAACCCCCTTGGAGCCTGGCAGTGGTGGACCAGATTTGGCCGCACTTGTCCGCCAAGCAAATGAGCGCCGCAAAACCCTTGCCAAGAATGGTGGAGAAACATCCGGCACAGACTTCATAGCCGCTGCCCGCCGTGCCGCCCAAGCCGCGGCGGAAGAGGCAAACGCAGCTCAGGAAGCACCGCAAGTTGAAGAGGCAAGCCAATCCAAAGGCATCATGAGCGCGCTGCCGGATTTGTTTGGCCGTCGCAAAAAAGCCTTGGCAATGGCTGCAGCTGTGGCATTGCTCGGTGCAATCGCAATTCCCATCGCCGGCAGCTTGATGGGGCCGGATAAACCGGACAACGTGGCTAGCGTAGTTGAACCGGCCAAAGAGAATGTCGAAGAAATCGTCACCGCTGGAACGGCACTTCCGCTGGAGGAAAAACCGTTTGGTGCGGCTTCCCGCGTGGTTGAGGTGCCTAAAGTGGAGACAGTGGGACAGCCTTTGGGTCCGGTGGAAACCGCTTCCTTGGCCGATCCCAAACGTGAGTTGCAGCCTTCAAGTGATGCTGAAAGCCAGTCTTTTGCTGACGAATTGGAATTTGGAAATGCGGCGCTCAAGGCGGCCGTTTCTGCCAACGATCCGGCAGCACTGTTTGAAGTTGGTCGTCGGTACATGGAAGGTCATGGCACTGACAAGAACATAGAAAAAGCGGCACTGTGGTATGGCCGCGCGGCTGACAAAGGATTTGCGCCTGCACAATACATTGTGGGTAACTTCGATGAAAAAGGCGTGATTTCCGAGCGCAACATCAAATCTGCAGTGAAATGGTACAAAAAGGCCGCTCGCAACGGCAACATTATCGCCATGCATAACCTGGCAGTGCTTTATGCAACGCCGAACGGTGTGGAAGAAAACCCTGACATGCCTGAAGCATATGGCTGGTTCAGGCAAGCCGCTGACCATGGTGTGCGTGACAGTCAGGTGAACCTCGGAATTTTCTACACAAAAGGTGTCGGCACTCAGGTTGATCTGGTCGAAGCCTATAAGTGGTTCACGCTCGCGGCAAAAGCCGGTGACAAGGACGCTGAGAATAAACGCGGTGTGATTGCAGACGCCTTGAGGCCCGATCAATTGGCCGAGGCAAAAACCCGAATTGAAATTTGGAAGCCGATTGAGATGAAACAGGCCGCAAACACGGTTCCTGCGAATTCGGAATGGATGGCTGACTTGGCGTCCGCGCCGATAAAGCCTACGAAGCAACTGGTTGCAAAAACACAAACGCTGCTCTCCAAGCTTGGTTATGATGCCGGTCCTGCAGACGGGATCATGGGCAATAAAACCCGCGATGCCATTGCGCAATTTCAACAGCGTGTGGGTCTTTCGATGAATGGTGAAATCACCGCGGAACTTTTACGTGAGTTGGAAGCGGTAGCTATTTAACTGGCACAGATCTACTGTTAAGAAACAGCATGTCTTTTTTCCGAGCCATCGTTCACGGCTTCGCCAATTACGCTTCATTATCAGGAATAACCAGCCGCACTCAGTGTTGGTTGTGGCTGCTCTTCGTGGCAATCATGTTGTGCACGGCATTGGTGATCGATGGAGCGGTTTTGGGACCAATGTGGAGCGCCATGATGGGCCGTGAAGGTGTGATGGCCTTTGACCAGGATGCAGGACAACCCCTCACAATTGCATTGCTGGCTTTGTTTGCGCTTCCCACACTCGCCGCGCTCGTTCGTCGACTTCATGACTCAGAAGTATCCGGTTGGTGGATTCTGATCGCGTTCACAATCATTGGCATCGTTCCACTTCTCTATCTTCTGATTAAAAGCGGCAAGAAGGGTGAGAATCGCTATGCCGAGGCTATTGAGTAAATACGGGCTTAATGTCTTAAAATTTACCCGCAAAGTCTGTGATTATATTTGTGTCACATTTGTATTCGAGTAAGCTTACACCAACGGTGATTTGACCAAGGCTTATGGACCGATCGCCGCCGAAGTGCCTTAAGCCCTGGACTGGAGATCGAATTATGAATGCCTTGCTGAATCGCCCAATGTTCACTTTGCCTTTGATTGCTTTGCTTTGGGCATTCACAAGCGTCAATGCCCAGGCTCGGACTTACATCGTGAACGGCATTGCAAGCGCGGTCCCTTTTATCGGTTACGGGATGAACAATCTGGGTAAGCGCCTTCCTGGTGCGAAGGTCTTCAGCTACATCACGTCCATCGAAGGAAACCGTGTGATCAAGCCGGGTATTCTGGAGGATATTGAAAAGCGATATGCCAAAAATCCGAATGAGCCGATCAATCTGATTGGGATCAGTTACGGGGCAAACATGGTGAGTGACATTGCCAGCACGCTCGCAAAAAAGGGCATACCGGTAAACTATCTCGGTATTATCGAGGGTACGTCCTTGAAAGCCATTCCGAGCAACGTACGAAAAGCGGATAACTTCACTTGCACCAGTGCTGACTGCACAAAGAAACGCGTGCGACTGGCGGGTGGAAACTCGACCACTTCATTGTCCCAGTTCAGTTACGACGACAGCCACATCGACCTTGGAAATAACAAAGAGGTCCACGGACGTATCATAAGTCGGGTCCGTTAAAGGCAAGATCGCTGGTTCCAGTTTACTCCCTTACTGGACCTAGTTTCGAACGGCTTTCAGTAGCCGCTCGCATTGACTTTGTGGGGCCTCGGGCGCATTACACGTCAAAAGGGGAGCCTGCGCAAACGGCGTCGACACCCCGTTTAATCTGTCACCTGTCTTTCTCCCGGAGGATGCAGTGAGCATCTACCTCCCGATAGCTGAAATGTCAGTCAACATCTGGATCCTGTTCGGGATGGGTGCTGCGGTCGGCTTTTTGTCAGGAATGTTCGGGGTAGGCGGCGGCTTTCTCATGACGCCACTTTTGATTTTCTACAACATCCCGCCTGCGGTTGCTGTTGCCACAGAAGCCAACCAGATCGTCGCGTCTTCTTTTTCCGGTGCGCTTGCCCATTTGCGCAAAGGCACGGTGGACATCAAACTCGGGTTAATGCTGTTGGTAGGCGGCATAATCGGGTCTACGCTTGGCGTGTATATATTCTCAGAACTGCGCGAGATCGGTCAGCTAGACCTGATCATCTCATTGCTCTATGTCGTATTTCTTGGTGCCATCGGTACCTTGATGACGGTTGAAAGTCTGCGCGCCATTCAGAAATCCCGCCAAAACGGAGGTGCTGCTCCGAAACGGCGTCCCGGACATAGTGGGTGGATCCACAAACTTCCCCTAAAAGTGAAGTTTCGAAAATCTAAACTTGTGCTGAGCGCTATTCCGATCATCGCACTTGGCATGCTCGTGGGTATTCTGGCGGCTATCATGGGTGTGGGCGGTGGTTTCATCATGGTGCCCGCCATGATCTATCTGTTGCGGGTTCCGACGAACGTCGTGATCGGCACTTCGCTTTTTCAGATCATTTTTGTAACCGCTTTCACGACGATCATTCAATCAACCACAAACCAGACTGTGGATATTGTTCTCGCATTCATTCTGATGGTTGGCGGTGTCATTGGCGCGCAACTGGGTGCAGCGGCTGGCCATAAACTGAAGGGCGAACAATTACGCGCATTGCTCGGTCTTTTGGTTTTAGCCGTTTGTGTGAGGCTCGGCTATGATCTGGTGGTTACACCCTCTGATCTCTTCAGTGTTATCACTGCGGCAGAAGCAGGGGGCCACTGATGATCCGAATACTCTCCATCCTGTTTATGATGTTCGTCACGCTAGCGGTGACGGCCAGTTCTTATGCGGCAGAAAAATTGCAAATGGGCGTGTCAGTCGATGTGGTTCCAATCGGCTCTGATTTTTCCGGACGAGACATAGTGATCTTTGGCGCGATTGAGGATGCCGACCAACCCGCTTTGTTCCGTGGGGAATACAAAGTGATCATCGAAGTGATAGGTGATCTCGAAGAAGCAATAGTACGCAAGAAAGAACGCATTGGCGGGATTTGGGTAAACGCTGCTGCACGCAAATATGAAGACGTTCCATCCTATTATTCGGTCCTTAGCGGTAGCCAGATTAACGATATCGCAGACCCTTCACTCCTCAGTGAAAAAGGTATTGGCGTTCAGTTCCTAAAAGCACGACCGGCTGACCGGAGCAACATTGCTGAGTTTCTGACCCAGGGTGAGTTTTCAACCGCCTTGCGGAGAAAGCGCATCGAAAACGGTTTGTTCGCCGAAAAACCGGAAGCGCTGCAGCACATTAGTCCGTCGCTTTTCCGCGCAACCTTGCCCTTGCCACCCAATGTTCCAATCGGGGTTCACACGGTACGAGCGCATTTGTTCTTGGACGGGCGCAGACTTGACGAAGTCACAAAAACCTTTGAAGTTCGTAAAGTGGGCTTTGAGCGATGGATTTATGATCTGGCCCACGAACAAAGCTTTTTGTACGGGATTTTGGCGGTGTTACTTGCCATTTTCACAGGCTGGTCTGCCAACGTGATCTTCAGGAAAAACTAGTGGCCGCACCCCTCGACAATAATGAAATTGCGACCCGAAATCTTGCATGGGCTCTCTCACTTGGCGGCTTTATTCCGTTCGGTGCCTTATCGGTATTCATGTTTTTCGCAGGCCCCGAAACGCCACTCTTTGGACCGTTCCTTGATATTTTTATTATCTGGTCGGTGCTGATCCTGTCATTTCTTGGCGGCATTCGATGGGGTTTGGCAATCGCATATCCCCCCTTTGATCGCCGCAGCCTGTTCTTATCCGTGGTGCCCTCAATCATTGGTTGGTTCGCTGTCCTGTTGCCGGACACCTATACGGTTCTTGTGCTATTGGTTCTGTTTTGTGCCCATGGCGCGTGGGACAGTTTTTTCGTGAACGCGGGAAATGCGCCACCGTGGTTTGGGTCAATCCGTATTACACTCACGCTGCTCGTTGCAGGTGCCCACATTATTGTTGCAATCGCTCTAGGCGGCGGATTGCTCTTATAGGCAAAGCCTTGAACCTGGGATTTTATAAATCGCATCTTGACCCAATAGCCAAGCGTTCAAGCTGGTGAGGTCGAACAGTCCCTCATAGGCCTCATCTTTAACATTCAGCCCGCCAGTAAACGCGCCGAATGCCGGCATGATGATACGCTTCCCATCGCTTACCACACATCGCTTGCGGATTGATTTCCCCCGTTGACGAACTTTTGCACTGGGGTGCAGATGCCCTGCGATTTCTCCGCTCCGAAAATCGACTTTCGGTTCGTGGAGAAAATGTAGCCCGCCCAACTGAATTTCCGAACAGAATGTTCCACCGAGACCTTCAGGTGGCGAGGGGTCATGGTTGCCACAAACCCATATCCATTCACGCCCCTGCATAAGTTGACGCAAGCCCAATCGACAGCTTTGCGGCAACCTGCGGGAAGCGTCCTCATCATGGAAGCTATCGCCGAGTGAGATCACGACTTTTGGGTCCCAATCGGCAATACACAGAGCGAGCATTTCCAATGTGGCTTGCGTATCATAGGGCGGTAAAAAGACGTTGCGACGTGCAGCAAATGAAGACCCTTTTTCCAAATGTAGATCGGAAACAACCAAAAGACGTTCCTTCGGCCAGATGAGGCATCCGCGCGGATCAACAATGAGCGTTTCCCCGCAAAATTCAAACTCGGCACCTGTGATTGCCCTAAGCGCTTCACTCGATAAATCTGACACAGGTTTGGTGGCTGACATTTGCCTCAATCAATCTTCGTGAGCTCTGTGGCAGCTTCCGCCAACAATTGCTCTTGCGCTTCCCCCAAAACCGGCTCTTTACCCACTTCCATCATGATAGGTACCGCAAGGGGAGAAATCTGTTCCAATGCCTTATGCACGATTCGTGACTTTGTTCGCGATAACATATCGCCAAGGCGGCGCACATCCAAAAGACCATGCGCCGCATCAGCTCGTGTTGCCTGCAGCAAAATATGGTTAGGATCATGACTTCGCAAAACATCATAAATCAGGTCAGACGAAACGGTCATCTGCCGCCCGGTTTTCTCTTTTCCGGGAAAGCGTCGTTCAATTAGCCCGGCAATTGTTGCGCAATACCGGAATGTCCGTTTGAGCAGGAACGACTCATCGAGCCAGGTCTCCAGGTCATCGCCCAACATGTCTTCATCGAATAGAGAGGCGAGTGACAGTTCTCCCTTTTCCAGCATCGCGGAGAAATCACGTAAGCCCCAGATGGCAATGGCGTAATCGGTGGCCACAAACCCCAATGGCCTTGCCCGCGCACGTTCGAGCCGCCGCGTTAGCAGCATCCCCAGCGTCTGATGGGCCAATCGTCCTTCAAACGGATAAGCCACCAAATAGTGTCGATCCCCACGGGGAAAGGTTTCAATAAGAAGTTCGTCTTTTTTTGGAAGGACGGATTTAAGTTTTTGGATGTTTAACCAGTCACTGACCTGATCAGGCAGGTCGCGGCGATGGGTTTCCTCGGCAAGCATTTCACGAACTTGCTCGGCGAGGTAGGTGGAAAGCGGAAATTTGCCTCCGGCAAAGGCAGGGACTTTTGGCTCGGTGTCATGGGCTTTTGACACATAACAGGCGGCCTCCCGTATTCCCTCAAGGCGTAACGTCTGGCCCGAAAACAAAAACGTATCGCCGATCGCAAGCGCTTCCACAAATCCTTCTTCCACTTTCCCAAGAATGGGTCCGCCCTGAAAGGCCGCGTCCTTGCCCCGTTTTCGGGTGAGCCGCACGTCTAGCATGGGCGCTTCAACAATCGTGCCGGAATTCATCCGGTAGCGCTGTGCGATGGCAGGATGAGTGAGTCGCCAACTGCCATCTTCGGTTTTCTTGATTTTTGCGTATTGCTCATAGGCGCGCAGGGCATAGCCACCGGTCGCAACGAAATCGAGTACTTGGTCAAATGTCTCACGCGGCAATTCTGCATAAGGGGCTGCGCTTGTAATCTCTTCATATAATTCATCTTCGAAGAACGGACCTGCACACGCAGTACCCAATACGTGCTGAGCCAACACATCAAGCGCACCGTTTTGTAGTGGCGGGGTATCCTGTGCGCCAAGGTAATTTGCGTTGAGTGCAGCCTGACACTCCATAACCTCGAAGCGGTTCGCAGGCACAAGAATTGCCCTCGAAGGTTCATCAATGCGATGGTTGGCCCGACCGATACGTTGGGCAAGGCGGCTCGCACCTTTTGGAGCTCCCACATGGATGACGAGGTCCACATCACCCCAGTCAATGCCAAGATCAAGCGTGGATGTGGCAACGATGGCCCGCAACTCATTACGTTGCATGGCTTCTTCCACACGCCGCCTTTGGCCCACATCAAGTGAGCCATGATGAAGTGCGATCGGTAGCGTATCCTCGTTGATGTTCCAGAGTTCCTGAAAGAGAATTTCCGCCTGGCTCCGTGTATTCACAAATAGAAGCGTCGTCTGGTGCTCTTTAATCGCGCGGTAAACATCCGGCATGGAATAGCGTGCCGAATGGCCCGCCCAGGGAACCCGATCCTCCGATTTAAGAATTGTGATGTTGGGTTTGGCACCGCCTTCAAGGCGAACAAATTCGGCAAGTGAAATCTCACCGAGGGGCGGTTGGGCCACAAGCCAGCGGCGCAGGTCATCAGGTTCTGCAACGGTTGCCGAGAGACCAATTGTTTTCAGCATTGGGCGAAGGGTCCGCAATCGCGCCAAAGCCAGTGAAAGGAGATGTCCGCGTTTTGATGTGATCAAGGAGTGCAATTCGTCAAAGATCACGGTTTCAAGATTGTCGAAAAATCTCGATGCATCCTTGTTGGCGATGAGCAGTGACAACTGTTCCGGTGTTGTCAGCATGATTTGTGGCGGGTTCAGTTTCTGGCGCTGTCTGCGAGACGCGGGCGTGTCACCGGTACGTGTCTCAATGGCGATGTCGAGGCCAATTTCGCTTATTGGTTTTTCAAGGTTTCGTTTGATGTCCACCGCCAACGCTTTCAGCGGTGAGATATACAAGGTGTGGATGCCGCGTTTTGCTTCACCCGGTTTTGGCTTTCTCGTTTGCGAAAGTTCAACGAGGCTCGGCAAAAACCCGGCAAGTGTTTTGCCTGCACCTGTGGGTGCAATCAAAAGGGTTGAGTGACCCATCTGGGATTTTGCAAGCAATTCCAATTGGTGCGCCCTGGGTTCCCAACCATGACCGGAAAACCATTTTTGAAATGGTTCCGGCAAGAAAAAGGGAAGCTTTTCATCGCCGCTGCTGGTAAGGATTTGCTCGCTCATGGTCATAATGTAAGGCTGCTTACGGCAGAGGTCGAATGAAAAAGAATGGTCTAGGCGGTGTGGCGTTTTTGGTTTTCGCAGCCTTACTCGCCGCATGGTTTGAATGGAGTGATGGCGATAGTAATTCGCCCGGGTCCAGTTCAAATAGTTCCGAGATGGATTATATTCTTGCGTTAAGCTGGCAGCCGGCATTTTGTGAGATGCGGCCAAACAAGCCTGAATGCCGCTCTCAAAGGTCGGGTCGGTTTGACGTCTCGAACTTTTCACTCCATGGGCTTTGGCCGCAACCCAGAAACAATCTCTATTGCGGTGTGCCTCAAAACCTTGAAGCCCTCGACAAAGCCGGGCGTTGGGGTGATCTTCCAAAGCTTGAACTAACCGACGACCTGCGGCGCGAACTTGCACAAAAAATGCCGGGCTATCGTTCCTATCTGCATCGCCACGAATGGATAAAGCACGGCACATGTATTCCGTCGATAACACCACAGCAGTATTTTGAAGTTTCCCTCCGGTTGCTTAATGCATTCAATGAAAGTGCACTCGCGGACATGGTTCGTAGCAATATCAATCGTCGTTTGAACATCCGCGAGTTAGACCTTGCATATTCAAAAGATTTCGGTCCAAACGCGGGAACCAAGCTCGTAGCCAATTGCCATCGTGACGATGGAAGACGGATTTACCGGGAACTCAAACTGTCTTTGTCCGGTGATATTTTGTCTGAGCAGAGTTTAAGCGCATTCATTGCATCTGCACCGGAACTGGGCAGTTCCTGCCCATCCGGTATTGTTGATCCAGTAGGCCTGCAATAGTTTTCCTTGTAATGCCGTCGCTTGGCCTATAACTCAACAAAAGAGACAAGGAGCAAAGAGATGGCCAACAAAATTGAGAGTTTTCTGGGCGACAGCCTTGGAAGGACGATCATCAAGCTTGCGATCATTTCTTTAGTGGTTGGGGTGATTTTGAGCGCCCTCAACGTGACCCCTTGGGAGGTTTGGGATGCAATCCGCAACTTCTTCGTCAATCTCTATAATCTTGGCTTTGATGCGCTTTGGAGTGTGGGCAAATACTTCGTCTATGGCGCGATTGTCGTTGTGCCGATTTTCCTGCTGATGCGCTTTCTGAAGCTCGGTCGCTGACCGTTTATGGCGACAAGACCCGCCCCCAAACCGTTTGCCATTGATAACAGACTAGTCCTTGGCATCGCGGTTCCCATTACGCTTGCTTACCTTTCAACGCCGCTGCTCGGTCTCGTTGATACGGCAGTTGTTGGCCAGTTTGGCGATGCGGCACTGATTGGCGGCCTGGCGGTTGGCGCGATCATCATCGATCTTGTTTTCACCACTTTCAATTTCTTGCGTGGCGGCACATCGGCCTTAGCTGCGCAGGCCTACGGCGCACGAGACGAAAAAGAAAAGCAGGCCGTGCTCCTGCGGGCTCTCACCATTGCATTGGCGGTTGGATTTGTGATGCTTTTGGCGAGCCCGATTATATTATGGGCGGGCCTCTGGTTCATGGCACCAAGCGAACAGGTGGAGGAGGCCACACGAACCTATTTCCTCATCCGCATGATCTCAGCGCCATTCGCCCTCGGGAATTATGCGATTTTGGGATGGCTGCTTGGTGTGGGGCGTTCGGGTCTGACTCTGTTGGTCCAACTCATTCTCAACGGAGTGAACATTGCCCTGAGCATCGTTCTGGGGCTTTGGCTTGAATGGCAGATAGAAGGTGTCGCCATTGCCACCGTAATCGGTGAAGTAATCGCGTTTATCATTGGGCTAGCGGTTTGTTGGAGTTTGATTGACCGATCCACCTCACCTTCACGGTCGCGTTTCATGCGTTCGGAGGCATGCCGGAAATTACTGAATCTCAACGCCGACATTATGTTGCGCTCCTTTATTTTGCTGTTTGCTTTTGCCTACTTCACTCGGCAAGGAGCGACCTTTGGAGATGTGACTCTCGCAGCGAATGCAGTCCTGATGCATCTGTTTTTCCTCGGTGCATATTTTCTGGATGGTCTGGCAACAGCGGCAGAACAAATCTGCGGGCGGGCTGTAGGAGCCAACTATCGAGCAGGATTTGTGAAGGGGTTCAGACTGACGCTCTTTTGGAATTCCTTCATGGCTATTCTGTGTGTTGGTGTGTTCCTTCTATTCGGTCCGTGGCTGATCGACCTGATGAGTAACAGTCCGGATGTGCGTTTAAAGGCAAATGAACTGTTGTTCTGGGCAGCCATCATCCCGCTTTCCGGTGTTCTTGCTTTTCAGATGGATGGTGTGTTCATCGGGGCCACTTGGTCGCGGGATATGAGCATCATGATGATTGTGTCGCTGATCCTGTATTTGATGACGTGGCAATGGGTTAAAGACCCCTTGGGTGAAGATGGTCTCTGGCTCGCGTTACACGCTTTCATGGTTTTCCGCGGTATAACGCTGAGCTTGCGGGTTTTACCCAATATGCGGAAGACGTTTGACCCGCCGCCCGTCTAAGCCCATTTTTCGTATTCAGTTCCTACGAGTTCATCAATGGTTTCAGCGCCATTGTGATCGAGTGCGCTGGACAGACCTTTGGTGATGTTCGCGGGCAGGCATGGTCCGGCATAGACCATGCCAGTATAGAGCTGCACTAGACTGGCTCCAGCCTTGATTTTGTGAAGGGCGTCGTCGGCACTACTAATTCCGCCCACACCGATTAGTGGTGTTTGACCCTTTAGCCGTTTATAAAACTCCGCCAAAGCGCGTGTGGATTTTTCAAAGAGCGGTTTGCCCGAAAGCCCTCCTGCTTCGCCGGCTTTTGGTTGGTCGCGCAGCATATGCCGATCAAGCGTGGTGTTTGAAACGATCAGCGCGGCGAGGGGAGAGGCTGATACAATCTCGGCAATCTCGTCGATCTCGCCCGCCTCAAGATCAGGTGCCACTTTCAAAAACACCGGAACGGCTTTCCCATGTTTTTCAGCACATGCTTCAACGGTTGCAAATATTCGCTCCAGCAGAACCCTAAGCGCATCGCCTGCCTGCAGGTTGCGTAAACCCGGTGTGTTCGGTGAGGAAATATTGGCGGTAAAGTAAGAGGCCACACCGAAAAAAGTTTCAATGCCTTTTTCATAATCGGCGACGAAGTCGTCGCTGTCTTTATTGGCTCCGATGTTAACGCCAACGATGCCTTTCTTGTGCTGCCGTGCCTTTAGCCTCGTGAGTGCCGCATGATGGCCCTCATTGTTAAACCCCAAGCGATTGATCAGAGCTTCGTCTGTTGTAAGGCGGAAAACCCTCGGTTTAGGATTTCCATCTTGGGGCTGGGGTGTGATCGTACCCACTTCGGTGAAACCGAAGCCAAGCGAAAGTATCTCATCCGGCACTTCCGCGTTCTTGTCATAACCTGCAGCCAACCCGACAGGGTTTGGAAACACCAACCCACCCAATGGTACAGCGAGGCGTGGGTCAGGCTTTTCCATCGAACGGGGAACAAGACCGGATTTCAAACCGCTTATGGAAAGGGCGTGGGCTTTTTCCGGCGAGAGGGTAAAAAGCGCCGGACGAGCAAAATCAAACAATCTCATCAGAAGTCCTCTGGAAAATCATGCCCGCCATCTTCGCGAATGGGAAGCGGGTAAATACCGCTTGAAAGATTGGGGTCCAGCGTCTGGTAGAGATGCGGAAATAAATCACCGCCGCGCGAAGGCTCCCATTTCAAATCATCCCCAAACCGCGCAGCATCAAATGCTACAAGTAACAACGGGTGTTGTCCGTAGAAGTGATTTCTCGCTGTTTCTTCCACTTGTTCCCGGGTGGAGAAGTGAATGTAACCGTCTGCGAGATCGACAGCGGCACCCTTGAAGACACCGGCCTCGAGGGCTTTATCCCAATCTTCAACGGTAACAATTTTGTAGATTGTCTTGCTCACGAACGCGCTTTCATTTCCAACTGACGGTTGAGAAAAGCATGCATGGCTTTTCGGCTTTCCCGCGCCTGTGCCAATTCATCAAAGTACTGGAACACGTGGCAACCGCCCGCATATACGTCGAGTTCCACATCATCCTGATATTGCAACCAGCAATTCGCCATGAAGAGACTGTCATCCAGCAGTGCATCCTGTGTTCCAACGGTGAAATGCGCTGGCGGCAAATCTTTAAGATTGGCATATAGAGGCGAAATGTTCGGGTCCCGGCGGTCTTCGTCAGCTTGCAGAAGACAGGCGGAAAAATTGACCATGTCTTTGTGGCGCAGCACGAGGTTACCCGTAAAATTCGCTGCACTGGGTGTCATACCCAAATCGTAAATTCCGGCGATCATCAGGGCCGCATGGAACGGCGTCAGACCGTGCTTATCGCGAAGACGCAAAAGCGTTAGCGCTGCCAAATGTCCACCTGCACTTTCCCCACCAATTGAAAGGAACGACGTCTCGACTCTGCCATCCGCTCCATTGGCAAGCCAAAGGGCGGCGGTTTCACAATCGTCAACGGGTGCCGGAAAAGGGTTTTCAGGCGCCAATCGGTATTCAACGGATATGCATGCAAGCCCGGTGTCGTTTGCCAGTTCTTTCAAGCGTTGGTCTTGCATGTCCGCATTGCCGTAAACCCAGCCACCCCCATGAAAGTGGAGAAATGCGCCGCGTTCTTTCTGGGCTTCTGGTCTAATGATCCGAAGAGGGATTGCTCTACCATTACCAGCAATTTCTATGGTCTCAGCTTTTGGATCAAAATCTTCCAGCGGAAAGATGCCGCGTCCTGCTCGTCTGGCAGCACGAACAAGGTCGCGGTCCAAGTCCCACAATTCCGGGCCTTCCGCGATCGCCGCCTCAATCTGCGCATTAAACGCACGCGTTTCTTCCGGGATGTTCTTTGGGTCGAATACCCATGGTTCAAGCTTGCGCATTGATCTGCTCCCGTTTCGCCACTTGATAAGTCGATATGGCCTTGAATGCGACAAGGCCAATACACGTGATCACTAATCCAAGGAAGCCCGCACCGAAACTTGTGACCCGGTCTGTCAACAACGGAATAAAGAGGACGAGTTCATCACCTGTTGCCTGCGCTAAATCCGGTCCAAGGTTCACCAGTACCAACAAGGTCGATGTCACCACAAATCCGCTCGTGATGCTCACAAGCACAGCTTGAATTGACATCTGTGGAAACCAGAAACGCACAAATAATGCGGGGAAAAGACAGGCAGCAGATAGTGCCATGGCGCTCTCAAACAGGAAGATGGGTTCTGGCTCAAACCGTAGGCTGAACCAAGTGAGCGAAACAATTCCCAGCAGAATGAAAAACCGTGTCACAAACAACAAAACGCTTTTGGGCGCGCGGGGCCGCATCATTCGTTGATAGCCGTCGTTGCTCAGTGTCATTCCGATGGACAAAAATTGTCCGTCGATTGAAGTCATCAGTGCAAGCATTGCACCTGCTGCCATCATGATCGTCACAAGCTCTGGCAGTTCGTGCAGGGTAGCGCTCGCCATCGCCACGAAATCCGCGTTGATGCCGATGTCACTGACCGAGATGAAATAGTCCTCCGTCTCTCCGCATGCTTGTACGGCTTCCTGCAGCGTTGAAACGAATGAACCGCAAAGCGAAATAAGTGGAACATTGCCGGCACCGCTTAGGCCGAAAAACCAGTTTGCGTCGGTTTCAAGATCGTTCAGTTGGAGACCTAGGAGAGAGGTATATAAATCGAGGCGAACAAACGCAGCAAAAGCCGGAATGGCCGACAATATCAGCAGCACAAGCGCAAATGCGCCGATGTTTGCATTGCGCGCGTCGCTCGGTTTCTCGACAGTTGCTGAGTGTTGAATAATGTGGGGCAATGCCGCGAGCCCAAGAGCGATGCAAACGAGGCTCGACAAGTAAGCAAATCCATCGAGCCCTGCTCCGTTACGAACAAGATCAAACACCTCTTCCGGCGTTTCCAAACCAGCTGCGACCAGTTCAGTATCAATCTCTGCGATAGGTTGTAATGCGTAACTGCCAAAGGTGAATTGAGGAATGGGGATGCCGCTGATTTTAAGTGAAATCCAGATAATTGGTGCCATGAAGCACAGAAGAATGACCGGATAGGCCACCTGCCGAACAATCGTAACGGCTTGCATGCCACCAAACACAACGCAGAACCCCACAGCAATTACAATAGCCAGAATAGAGGTGGTGCGAGAGAGCCCTAAAAAACGCTCGCCGATGAAGCCGGCAAATTCCAATTGGAATAAAACGAGCAAGCAGGTGCATGCGATTGATACGATGATCAGGATAGCGCTCAATCCGTGTGAGCGATCATCCCCCAAGGCGAGACCGGGGACAGTAACGGCGCCGGATCGTCGTGTTTTTGCGGCGAAAGCGATCACCAACAATGCGATTCCAAGGAGCCACCCGGAATATTGCGATAATGCATTAATCCCGGTTTCATAAAATTGACCAGCGAGAAGGATATAAATGCTGCCACAAATTATAGCGGAGGCAATTGCCTGCGCAGCGGTCCATGGCCTTGCTTTTCGCTCTGCAGTCTGGAACGCATCAAACCCCATGGTTTTTGCGTAAAATCCGACGAATAGATACCCGACGATCAAAAACAGAAACATCAGGATACTGGTGGTTTGCAGCGGTGAGCCGATTTGGATGAGTAGCGCGCTGAAAAATATCGTCAGTAGAAACGCCGCCAAAAAAGTCAGGCTCAGCGTAGGTGCGGTTGTTACCACATGGTTTTTTTGAGGCCCGCTCATATTATTCGTTTTCCAACGCAGGATTGTGACGGTCGATGTCTTCTGCGCGTTTCACAAAGGCAGAAAGGAAAAACAGACCTGCGATCGGCAAAAGCAGCATCATGGTCAGAAAACCGATAGGCAAACCAATGAATTGGGCCTGCCAAACCGTGTCAATCAGGCGGTTCCACGGTAGGGAAGCTGCGAAACAAACCATCGAAAACGCAATCACCACATTGCGGGCGCGCCACATCCCGGGAAAACGATTTTTCAACTTTCGAAACAGCATAATTTTTTGATTGCTTACCATCTGCTATGCAAAGAGAGACCTAACACAGCTTTCGACCATTTGTAATCAGCAGAATTTGGTGTAATAAATTCGTCATACAGCAAAGTTGTGTTTGGAGGAGCCGCTTTGAAATCCACTTACATCATCGCGGATGATCATCCGCTTTTTAGAGACGCAATGCAGCAGGCTGTGGAAAGCCATGAGCCTGGCTGTGAGTTGCACACCGTGGGAGACCTGGATTCGCTGCGCGCTTTATTGCGCACCATCGACGCCGCGGATTTGGTGATGCTTGACCTTGCCATGCCGGGGGCTAGCGGTTTTTCCGGTTTGGTTTCGATACGGGCTGAATTTCCTGAAACCCCTGTTGTGGTTGTCTCTGCCAGCGAAGATGTGTCCACCATCCGCAAATGTGTGGATTTGGGTGCGTCCGGCTTTATTCCGAAGTCTTCCAGTTCCGCCCAAATCAGCGAAGGTATCCGCACGGTCCAAGCGGGGGAAGTCTGGGTGCCGCCGGATATTGACCTTGATAATGATGTGGATGCGGAAGCACAGGAGCTCATTGAAAAGCTGCAATCGCTAACACCGCAGCAAACCCGTGTTCTGGCGATGTTGGGCGAAGGGTTGCTGAACAAGCAAATCGCCTATGAGTTGAATGTGTCAGAGGCAACGGTAAAAGCCCATGTATCGGCTGTGTTGTTGAAGCTGAGTGTCGATAGCCGAACACAGGCAGTGATTATCATGAACAAGATCAGCGCTGGATATCCGGAAGCACAACCTCAACTCTGAACAGACGTTCAGTTATTCCGCGGCCTCACGTGCCTGTCGATGTTGCGAAATCAATGCGCGCAGCATGGCCGGCCTTACAGGTTTGTTGAGAAGAGCTAGTCCTGCTTTACCGGCTGCTGCCTTGACGGATTCGCTACGGTCTGCTGTGACGAGTGCTCCGCTCAATGATCCACCGGACAGATCGATTAATTCTCGAAACAGATCAATACCTGTTGTTTCGTCCAGGTGGTAATCGATCAAGACCATGTCCGGTCCCTGTTCATAGGCTCGAAGCTGATTGATTGCCTCAACCCGATTTCCGGCTGTTTTCACATCGCAGCCCCATTGCTCAAGCAACGCTTCCATGCCCTCAAGAATAGTTGCCTCATTATCAATGCAGAGCACTTGTGTGCCATTGAGTTGACCCGGTCGCTTCTTGGGTTTTGCGAGTGATTTCGGTTCAAGACGCGCCGCGCCCACAACTTCGTTGAGCTCCACTGAAAAGTTAGTACCCCTTCCCGGTTCGGATTTTATCTGGACAGGATGTGAGAGAAGCGTAGAGATTCGGTCAACAATTGAGAGGCCAAGACCAAGACCTGGCGCTTGATCCACCATATCATTCAGACGGGTGAATTCCGCAAAAGCCATCTTCTGCTGTTCTTGTGTCATCCCGATGCCCGTATCGTAGACTTCAAGATAAAGCTTTCCGTCACGCCGCTTGAACCCGACCAGCACTTTGCCGGATTTTGTAAATTTCAAACCGTTGGAAACCAGATTCTGAAGGAGTCGCCGCAAAAGTGCCCGATCAGAGCGGACCCATTTTGATGAATGGACAAAAATCAGTTCCAACCCTTCCTGCTTGGCAATGGGTTCGAACTCCAGTTCCAATTGTTCGGTCACAGTCCGTAACGGGAAGTTGGTCATATTAATGTCAGGCTTCGCCGCATCAAGGCGGGAGATCGCGAGGATTGAGCCCAGGATTTCTTCCACTGAACCCAGTGACCGGTTGATATTGTTTGCTAACGCTTTGTTTTCTTCGTGTCTTACGCGCTCAGTGAGCGTTGCGGAGAACAAACGGGCTGCATTCAGCGGCTGCAAAATGTCATGGCCCGCTGCGGCAAGGAATCGGGTTTTACTGGCATTTGCACGATCGGCAAATTGTTTCGCTTCTTCCAATTCACGCGTGCGCGCTTCCACCCGACCCTCAAGCGTCTCGTTGGCCTCTCGCAAAGCTTCTGCCGCACGAACGCGCTCCGTGATATTGTGCCACGCAACAACAATCCCGCCTTCCGGCATGGCACTGGCACGGATTTCGATCACTTGATTGCCATCAGGAATGGATAGCAGCCACGGTTCCTCCAAGGTGATTAGGCGTTGGATGATGGTTCCTCCATCGGCACCAAACTCAGTAATCGCATTGCACTCGACGATATCTCGCACAACCTGATTGATCGGCAGACCGACCCGTCCGGTTTTTTCATTCAGGTTGAGGATCGTCCGGAATTGGCGGTTCCATGATGCCAAGCGAAATTCCCCGTCAAAAACCGTGATGCCATGCTCAAGCTGATCAAAGGCTGTTTGTAGAACATCACGGTTGAACTGCAAGGCGCGGGAAGCCTCATCGAGAAGCTCAATGCTTTCATCGCTGTTGTGTTCATGACGTTTCAGCAGAAGCGTGTGAACAAGCCGCGAGGATGAAGCTCCGATTGAACTTGCGAGTGTTTGCTCAGAAAACCGGAGCAGGCGATTATCCACATTCCCGGACTTTGGCGGCTCTTCGCCGAGCATCTGCCAATAGGTTGCAAATGAACGCTCCGTCCTTTGCAGGCCAAGATATCCGGCGAGCGTTTCTTTCAACTCATCAATCTGTATGTTCGAGCCGCCAATGTTGTGGGACCTGCCTGAAGAAGAGCGACGAGAAGAAAAGAGCGATGCCTGTAACCGCTCCTGCGGATTGGCTTTTCTGGATCTCGACCCAATGACAAACGCAAGCGTATTGAACAACAGGCTCCAAAGAACACCGTTCGCAATGGGCGATATGCCAAGGCCGAACAGGTCCTGCGGTTTGAGGAAATTATTTCCGAAGGGGCCGCTTGCAACCAACGAATTGAATTCTGAAAACAGGGTGGGAAGCAGCAAGCAATAAGACCAGACAATAAATCCGGTAATCATGCCCGCAAGTGCGCCTCTTGCATTGGCCCGCTTCCAGAACAATCCGCCGAAGAAAGCGGGCGCGAGTTGTGCAATCGCCGCGAAAGACACCAGCCCGATTGAAGCGAGCGCCGCTGTATTGTCAGCCACGAGGTAATAGAGATAGGCCAGTGACAAGACGCTGAAGATGGCAGTTCTGCGAATATTTAAAATTCGCCGTTCCATATTGTCCGGTTCGGGCTGACCGAGCCGCGCGCGAGACCGAAGTATCAGCGGCAAAACAAGATCGTTTGAAATCATGATCGCTAACGCAACAGACGCCACTACCACCATGGCAGTACCCGCTGACAGTCCGCCAATAAATACAAGCAGGCCTAAAGCTCGCTGTCCTTCAAGGATGGGAAGCAGCAGCACATAATCATCCGCGTTGGCAGTGATGCCGAACTTCACGGTGCCTGCAATCGCAATGGGAACCACGAACAGGTTGATCGCAATTAGATATAGCGGGAATAGCCACCGGGCCCGTTCCAACTCTTTCGGGGAACGGTTCTCCACAACTGCCACATGAAACTGGCGTGGCAACAGAAGAAACACGGACAGGCTCAAGAGTGTGAGGATTGCGAAATTGCCAGGATCAAAACCGTTATTGATAATCTGGCTCGCTTGGGGGTTTCTGGCAGCACTCGCATAAAGGTCTGCGATGCCATCGAACATAAACCACGTGACAAAAATACCAACGCTCAAAAATGCGATGAGTTTGATGACTGATTCAAGCGCAATCGCAAGCATCATGCCGCTTTGGTGCTCGGTGGCATCTGCGTGTCGTGTTCCAAACAAAGTTGCAAACACAGCCAACATAATGGCGATCATGAGCGTGATGTCGCTTGATGGACCGGCACCGGAAGGAAAGCCGTTGCTGAACTCAATCACCAAAGCACCAACCGAACCCGAAATCGCTTTCATTTGCAGCGCGATGTAAGGAACCGTACCGATCACGGCTATGATCGCTGCAACTGCTGCAACGATCAGGCTCTTCCCGTATCGCGCGCCAAGAAAGTCAGCGACCGATGTGATCCGCTCTTGTTTTGACAGCGTGATGATGCGCTTCATCAGCGGAAAGCCAATGGTGATGGCTAAAATAGGACCCACATAAATTGCCAGGAAACTGAACCCATCCGTAGAGGCTAGGCCTACCGAGCCAAAAAAGGTCCACGTCGTACAATAAACGGCCAGACTGAGCGCATAGATGTTTGGCTTGCTTTTCGCATCATTGAAGGCAGGCGCGGATGATCGGTCCCCAAAGCTTGCCACGGCAAACAGGATCGAAACGTATGCGATCGCCACCAGGAATGTGATCCATGGTTCAATCATGAGACCGGTCCCTCCAAACCATCCACGATGGTTGGACTGAACACAATTTGTTCGGGTTTGTCCAATTCGGCCGTAAGATCGGCACCAATTTAATACTTAACGCAACGTAAATTCTTGGCTAAAGTCGTAATAGCTTCTGGGGAGACTGCGAAGCACCATCAAAATCTAATTGAGGGAAATCAAAGATTATGATCAATGAATTCAAAGACTTTATTATGAAGGGTAACGTAATGGACCTTGCGGTAGGCGTTATTATCGCCGGTGCATTTGCCCTGATCACCGCCTCATTGGTTGGTGATATTATCATGCCGATCGTAGGGGCAATTTTCGGTGGCCTCGACTTCTCGAATTACTTTATCCCACTTAGCGACAGCGTTACCGCAACAACACTTGCCGAAGCGAAAGAGCAGGGCGCTGTGCTTGCCTATGGCAATTTCCTCACAACTGTCATCAACTTCGTGATTATCGGTTTCATTATTTTCATGATGGTCAAGGCGGTCAAAAGCCTTGAGAAGAAAAAAGAGGCTGAGCCCGAGCCTGAGCCGGAACCATCTCCGCAGGAAGTGCTCTTGGCGGAAATCCGCGATGTGCTGAAAAGCCAAAATTAAGCGGACTCAGTGCTTAGAGTTAGCAACCCCGGAGCTCTGCGCTTCGGGGTTTTTTATTTGCATACAAACCCTCCAACACGTAAACCTTGATTAAAGTTTCCTGCGTAGATTGGATTTCGTTCTTTCCATCGAAAGACGATAGGTAATTCGGGCTGGCAATATAGAGTTGGCAATGAAAGCTGGGACAATTTCCATATGAAGAATCTGATGGTGGCGGCACGCGGATTCCGGCTTGCTTTGCTTGTGATTGGCGGATTTTCTTTTTTTGCGGCACTTCTGCAGCTGACGATCCCGCTATACATGCTGCAAATTTACGATCGGGTTTTGCCGTCACAGAGCAGCGATACGCTTATCTTTCTCTCAATCCTTGCCGCATTTGCACTGATCATTCTTGGCCTCACTGAGATTGTTCGCCAGGTGCTTGGCACACGGGCTGCCGCACGCATTGATGCCGTTCTTTCGGTAGATGTGCTCGAAAAAGTCATTCGCGAAGGTCACAAGACCAATGGCAACACTCAAGTGCTGCGGGAATTGCAGGCGGTAAGAAATCTTGTGGGCTCCAAGATTTTGATTGGCATTGTCGACCTGCCGTTTTCACTCGTGTTCATTGCGTGTCTCTATCTCATCCACCCAACCCTGTTTTGGCTTACCATCGCCGGTGTGGTTGTTCTGACAATCATCGCGATCTTCAATTTAAAGGTCGCTGAAAAAGTCACGCTTGAACAGGCGCAAGCCACGGTCACATCAAACCGTCAGTCAGAGTTTTTCGCCCGTAACTCTGACAGCATCATCGCCATGGGCATGCTGAAGGATGTTCTTGCGAGCTGGGGGAAGTGGAATGCTGATGGACTGGTTGCCACCGATCAGGCATCGCGGATCAATGCGATGTTTTCTGGTGTTTCAAAAACCCTGCGCTTTGGCATTCAGGCCGCCATGCTTGGCGTTGGCGCCTGGCTGGTGCAGCGGGGAGAAATGACCGCAGGGATGATCTTCGCAGCCTCAATCATTTCGGGGCGCGCACTACAGCCCATCGATATGGTGATCAATTCGTGGCCGCAAATCAGCGCGGGTCGCAACGCTTGGGCTAAAGTTAAAGAGTTCATGACAAATGATGAAAAGCGCGAGACCTACACACAGGTAGACCCGCCAAAAGGCGATCTTGCCGTGGAAGGCATCCTGCAACCAAATCCGGTCGATCCGAAAAAGCCACCAATTCTGTCACGCGTGTCGTTTCAGTTGGAGGCCGGCAAATCGGTGGCCGTAATTGGTTCCTCAGGTTCGGGAAAGTCGACATTGGCTCGTATTATCGTAGGGGCAGTGAAGCCCTATGCCGGCGATGTGCGGGTAGATGGCCATAACATCAACAACTGGGATCCTGATGATCTCGGCAAATATATCGGTTATCTGGCGCAGGATGTGGAAATGCTTCCCGGCACGATTGCGCAGAATATATCCCGCTTCCGTAAAGACGTGGATGATGCAGAAATCCGTAAGGCGGCTAGTCTGGCCCATGTGGAAGATTTGATCAAGAAAATGCCAAATGGCTACGACACGCTTATCGGGCCCGGTGGGTTGAACATTTCAGGCGGTGAAAAACAACGCATTGCGCTTGCCCGTGCGTTTTTCGGAACCCCAAAAATTCTGGTTCTGGATGAACCTAATTCAAGTCTCGATCGCATCGGGGAAAACGCTTTGTTGAAAGCGCTGATTGAGGCGCGTCGAAACGGGATTACTGTGTTTTTGGTGACCCAGCGCGAGAGCGTGATTAAGGTGGTCGACAAAATCATGCGTATTCAGGATGGCCAGATCATTGACTATGGTGATCGGGAAGACGTGATCAAACAGCATGCGGAAAGAGCGAAGAAAGCTGCTCAAGAGCGCAAGCAAAATCCAAACAGCAGGCCACAACTTGCCAGCTCAACCATGATGATGGAGTAAAGCTTCCATGGAAAGGATTGAACCAGGCATGATCGCGCCAATGGGAGGCGCGCCTAAATCGAGTGACCCGGCTGACGAGTGGCGGAGCCGTGTGCCCACGAGCATTGTCAAACCAATCATTTTTGGTCTGTTGATTGTTGGGTTCTTCTTTGCCGGGTTCGGCATTTGGGCGTTCCGCGCACCTCTAGCAGGCGCAGCCATTGCGCCGGGCGTTGTGGTGGCAAGTGGCGCCAACCAACAAATTGGTCATCTCGAAGGTGGTATCATCCGGGAAATTCCGGTGTCCAAGGGGGATACTGTAAAGCGGGATCAACCGTTGGTGTTCCTGGATGAAACGCAGGCTCAATCCAACCGAAACCGCGTTGATCAATCCATTATTTCACTTTCGGCAACGCTTGCCCGGGCAACGGCTGAGCTTGCTGGCGACGATGATGTCCAGTTTCCAGAGGATCTTGTTAACCGCGCCAAGATCACCGGTAAGCAGGATGTGTTGGATTTACAGCGTGCCGAATTTCGATCACGCCTACAGCAACACAACGCCGAAGTGAGCGTTCTTGGTGAACAGATTTTGGCAATTGAAGAAGAGATTGGCGGCCTTAATCGGCAAATCGAAGCAGAGACCCGCAAGCTTCAGGTCATTGTTGATGAATTGAAAGCGAAGAAGTCCCTGTTGGATCGAGGGCTTACGCCGCGCAACCAATATAATGCACTGCTGCGTTCAGAAGCGGATTCGCAAGGCGCGATCGGAGGCCTGACTGCTACCATTGGCCAGCGCCGCAAATCCATTTCTGAAGTTCGCGAACGGCAGGAAGCGTTGCGCGCCGCTCGGCGGGCACAAGCCTCGACCCAAATCAATGAAACGCGCCAACAGATCAATGATCTGCAAGAGCAGCTTACCTCTCGCGCCGATATTCTGGAGCGGATGATCATTCGCGCTCCCGTCGATGGTGTGATTGTAAACATCTCGAAGAATACAATCGGCAGTGTGGTGGCGCCCGGTGAAACGGTTCTTGAGATTTTACCAACCTCCAATGATTTGGTTATTTCGGCACGGGTTGCGCCGCAGGACGTGGATGTTGTGCAAGTGGGTCAGGATGCAAGCGTTCGTTTTGTTGCTCTGAACACGCGAACAACGCCTGAGGTTTCCGCTGTAATCGAATATGTCTCCGCCGACCGTCTCATAGACCCGGCAACGCAGGAGCCGTATTTCGACGCGCGTTTAAAACTGGCCGATGACCTGCCGCCATCGTTCAATGTTGATCAGATTTATCCAGGTATGCCTGTGGATGCTTTCATAAAGACGGGAGACCGAACCTTTGTGGAGTATCTCGTTAAGCCGGTAACGGACAGTTTCAGCAAGGCTTTTCGCGAAGAATAAGGGCCGCGGCAATTTTGCGTTTATAGAGTGCTTGCATTTTCCCAAGGGCACTTGCGTCGCCATGCAAGACCGCCATATTATCTTGTGCACAAAAGGGAGTTCCTATGGCAGGGCAGGTTTATTCACAGCGCGAAATGATCGACAAACTGGTCGGTTTCAACACTGTATCGAACCGAAGCAATCTCGACCTGATCACGTTTGTGCAGGATTATTTGTCTGGCTGGGGTGTCGAAAGCAACCTCGTCTATAACCAAGAGGGCAACAAGGCTAATCTCTATGCCACTGTTGGCCCCAATGTGGAAGGTGGCATCGGCCTGTCTGGCCACACGGATGTGGTACCCGTGGATGGTCAGGCATGGGACACTGACCCTTTCAAAGTGGTTGAAAAAGACGACAAGCTTTATGGGCGCGGCACTGCGGACATGAAGTCGTTCTCAGCGATTGGTTTGTCGCTGGTGCCTGAAATGCTGAATGCAGGCCTCAAACGGCCGATCCACTTTGCGCTTTCCTATGATGAGGAAGTGGCGTGCCTTGGGGCGCCCGACATGATTGCCGCTATGGGCAAGACCTGCCCGCCACTGCATGGCGTGATTGTCGGTGAACCCACGGAAATGAAGACGGTCACTGCCCATAAGGCGATTGCTGACGTTGTGACGCGGGTCAAAGGTCATGAGGTGCATTCAAGCCTTATTCATACGGGCGTATCAGCAGTGATGGTGGCTGCACGCCTGATCACCTGGTGGGAGGACCGTATGCGGGAAGGTGCTGCGAAAGCAGACACATCATCGGACTTCGATCCGCCTTATACAACGTTCCACTGTGGTCAGATCGAGGGCGGTACGGCCCATAACATCACGGCTAAGGATTGCTGGTTTGTGACCGACATTCGCGCCATGCCGGATGAAACACCGCATGAGCATCTTGATGCCTATTATGCGCACCTCAATGAGGCGGTAATTCCATCAATCAAGGCTATTCATCCCGACTGCGATATTGAAACGGAAATTATTGCTGATGTGTCGGGATTGCGTCCGGAAGAAAACGGAAATGCCGAACAGTTTGTCAGGTCGATTACCGGAGATAACGGCCAACATGTTGTGGCCTATGCCACCGAAGGCGGGCAGTTTCAAGACGGAGGCTTCTCCACAGTAGTCTGTGGGCCTGGTTCCATTGCTCAGGCGCACCAGCCAAACGAATATATCAAACTTTCTGAGGTGGAGGCTGGCACCGCGTTTCTGCGTAACGTGATTGTGAAATGTGCTGCTTAAACCATTTTCAAATAACAAGGCTGGATTCTTTTTTGGATTCATTGCAAGCTTGAAATAATTGTCGAACAATCGGCAAAACAATAGGGAGAGACTAATGAAAATAATGAAGAGCATGTTAGGCGCAGCAGTCGTCACAGGACTGATGGCGACATCTGCGTTGGCGGAGAACACATTCAAATTTGCTTTTCAGGGTTCTGTGAAATCACTGGACCCATATTCTTTGAATGAAACATTTACGCTTGGCACACTCGGCAACGTATACGAGGGTTTGACGCGC
>CAWUJX010000004.1:0-58904 GCA_963922635.1 uncultured Hyphomicrobiales bacterium
TCACATAAAGCGCTGTTAGGAACCCTGCATTGGTGACGCTCGTGCCAATCAAACCCACCTGTTGAAATGCCATTCCCAAAAAGAATGCGAGGCCCACCAGAAAGAAACCACTCTTGTGTTCGGCCACGGCGGCCCAATAGGTTGGGCCATTGGCGCGTTTCAATTCAGCCATTGCAAAGGGCAGGACCGCAAGCCCCGCCAGGGTAAAGCGCAGGGCGATGAACAACATTGGGCCGATATCGTCCATGGCAGTCTGCTGAGCAACAAAGCCCATGCCCCAAATAGCACCGGCTAAAAGCAGAAGAAGATTTGCAGTGGTGCGCGACATATATTGTTGGATCCCTTAATGACTTCCACCGAATGAGCCGGTTTTAATGGAATAATCAACCACAAGGCCATAATCGGGGTCATCATCAGAATCCAGGATCAATTGCCCCGCACGGTTGAGCAGTGAATGACAATCGCGAGAGAGGTGGCGGAGTTGAAGTGTTTTTCCCTCCGCTTCGTATTTTTGCGCAAGTTCCTCAATGGCCTGTAAAGCTGATTGATCCACGACGCGGCTTGCCATGAAGTCGACGATCACCGTGTTCGGATCGTTCTTGATGTCGAAAAGCCGGCTAAACCCTTCAGTCGATCCAAAAAATAGTGGACCTTCAATCTGATAAACCCGAACGTGATCAGAACTCATATAGGCTTTGGCATGGATGCGTTTAGATGCGTTCCAGCTATAGGCGAGAGCTGACACGATGACGCCCACAACGACCGCTATTGCAAGGTCTGTCAGCACTGTCACGATCGTGACGAGGATCATCACCAATGCATCGGTAAGCGGAATTCTGCGCAGGATTGTCAAACTGTGCCAAGCGAAGGTTCCGATCACGACCATGAACATGACACCCACTAGGGCTGCCAGCGGGATTTGTTCGATTGCGCTGGATGCAAACAGAATAAACACTAGGAGAAACAGTGCGGCCGAAATGCCGGAGAGGCGCATGCGACCGCCTGATTTTACATTGATCATGGATTGGCCAATCATTGCACAACCGCCCATGCCACCGAAAAAGCCGGTGACCGTGTTTGCTGCGCCCTGTGCCAAGCATTCCTGAGATGCGCCGCCGCGCTTGCCCGTAATCTCACCGACGAGGTTCAAAGTGAGCAGGCTTTCGATCAGGCCGATTGCTGCGAGGATGACCGCATAGGGCAGGATGATTTCAAATGTCTCCCATGTGAGCGGCACCATCGGAATATGAAAGGTTGGAAGGCCGCCTTTTATCGAAGCCAGATCACCGACTCGTGGCACATCGATGCCGCCAAGAATTACCAGAGCGGTGACGATCCCAATGCCGGCAAGTGGGGCTGGAACCACTTTTGTGATTTTGGGTAATACCCAAATAATGCTCATCGTCAGCGTCACTAAGGCCAAAGTGAGGATTAGGGGTATGCCTTCCATCCACACTTGTGAGCCATCGGGTCCAGGCGTTTTGAACTGCGATAGCTGCGCCATGAAAATTACAATCGCCAGACCGTTCACAAAACCGAGCATGACAGGGTGTGGCACCAGGCGAATGAACTTGCCGAGCCTGAAAATCCCAGCGAGGATTTGCAGGAGCCCCATAAGGACTACGGTCGCAAACAGGTATTCCACACCGTGTTGTGCGACGAGCGAGACCATCACCACAGCGAGCGCCCCGGTTGCGCCGGAAATCATGCCCGGCCGGCCGCCAAACAGAGCGGTGATCAACCCGACAATAAAAGCTGCATACAAGCCCACAAGCGGATGAACGCCAGCGACAAATGCAAAGGCAACCGCTTCAGGCACCAGCGCCAACGCAACAGTAAGGCCAGACAGGACTTCCGTTTTAATTCGCGCAGGGCTGAGTTGTGGCAGTTGAAGCTTGTTTTTCTCAGCAGAAGAGAGGCGTTCAGCGAACGCGGCAAAGGTGGACTTGGTGGTCATGGAAACTTTCAGAGGGGAGGGTCTCGTTGGCCTGCTCGTAACACTTGTTATTGCCTAAGCCAATGGCAAAGCGCGTTTGATTTAAGCCGATATGAAAGAAAACAAAGAAATGCCGATATTTGCGTGAATGCGGGAACTTCTTGTGCAATCTTATTCCTTGGGGCAAACAGGTATTGATCCGCGGGAGGGACTTTTATGCGGCAACAGACATTTATGGCTCTGATATTCGCGTTGCTGGGCGGCTTGGCTGTGACCGTTCCGGTTAGCGCCGGATACGTGAAAGAAGTGCGCGATTGGTTCACCTATTGCAGTGACAGTCTTGTCTGTACGTTCGAAACATCCCTTAAGGGCGGCGCTATTTTTCGGTTTGGTTTTTCGCGGGGGTCTACGGCAAATGCTCCGGTTGATGTGTTTGTCGTAGGTGCGGGCACTGATGGCTCGAACCTTCGTTTGACCATCGATGGAGAAGCCGAGAACTCCTTCGAATTTTCAGCAGGTAAAAAGGACGATAACGAAGCGTGGCGTTTTGAACTTGGGGCCAAGCAGTTCGATGTACTGAACGCGATGATGGCGGGTTCGTCAGTGGCAATCACGGTCGATGACGGCGCAAAGCGCGTGACGGCGAATGCATCCCTTTCCGGTTTTACGGGGTCTGCGCTGTTTGTGGATGATGTCCAGCAAAATGTGGGCAGCCGTGACGCACTGAAGGCCAAAGGGGAGGCAGTGGCTGCTGATGCTACGATTACTGCCTTTGAGTTAAACGCTAGTTCTGAACTGCCGGTGAAGGTCGCGGAATTTTGGCGTGAACACACTGATCAGTGTGCGGAAGGTTATGAGGGTCGAGAAGACCTGATCAAAGAACTGGGCGGCCTGCGGATTGAAATGGAAGAGGGCGCAATGCTCTATCTTTTGCCGTGCGGTTTACCGGGCGCATACAATTATCCGAAAACGGCACTTATTCATGATGTGCGGACGGGCATGGTTCGTCAGTTGGCATTTCCCATTATGAGTGCGCTTGGGCCTACGATGGATTTGACGCCGTTTAACATAAACTGGGATGGGCGTGATCGAAGCCTGTCTTCTTTTTATAAAGGGCGAGGGCTAGGAGATTGTGGCACGCGTGCCATCTGGAAAATCGAAGGTGGTTTCTATGCGAACTTCGTGTTGGTTCGTCAGGAACAGAAGGACGAATGCGATGGGAATTACCAGGATTGGCCTGTGGTCTGGCCCGTCCAGTAATTAGCTGCCCACATTTAAGAACAGCCCTATTGCACGTTCCTATTCAGCCGACGTGACGCGGTAGACCGATCCATCGCTGTCATCGGTCAAAAACCAAAGGGCACCATCGGGAAAGCTCCTCACGTCCCGGATGCGCCCAAAGACATCTTCAAACAGGCGTTCTTCGGATACAATTCGATCACCGTCGATTTCTAGTCGCACTACTGTGCGGTATTTCAATGCACCGGCGAAGAGATTGCCCTTCCATTGGGGAATGGCATCACCTTCGTAAAACGCAAATCCCGATGGTGCAATCGATGGGTCCCAATAATAGATTGGTTGCTCAAAACCGGGCGCTTCCGTGCCAATGCCGACTTTTGTACCTGAATAATTGACCCCGTAAGAAATGATGGGCCAGCCGTAGTTTTTGCCAGCTTCCGGGATGTTGATTTCATCCCCGCCCCTCGGTCCGTGGGAAAGGGTCCATAACTCGCCGGTTGATGGGTTGAGGGCAGCGCCTTGCGCATTGCGATGTCCGATTGACCAGATTTGGGGTAGGGCCTTTGCGCCATCGGCGAATGGATTGTCGTCTGGTATCGAGCCGTCTGTTCTTATCCGCATCACCGTACCAGCCGCGTCGAAAGGGTCTTGTGCCCGCATCTGTGTTCCGCGGTCTCCAATGGTAAAATATAGATTTCCCTTCCCGTCAGGCACAATCCGTGATCCGAAATGTTGTCCCGATCGGTCTTTCTTATCCATCGAAAACAGTATTTTGAGGTTACTCAGTTTTGGGGTTGGCGTTTCACTAAAGGTCGCGCTGGCGATTGCAGTCCCTGCATTGCGGCCACCGTTTGCGCCTGCGTCTGAGAATGTGAAATAGATCGTCTGGTTCCTCGTAAATTCGGGGTCCAATACGAGGTCAAGCAATCCGCCCTGGCCGAATGCGGCGATGGGAGGCAGGCCTTCCACTTCCCGTTTTTCACCTTGATTAGCTGGATCAACCAGAATGATCTTCCCGTCCTTTTCAGTCACCAAGAGCTTTCCGTTTGGAAGCATTGCCATGGCCCAGGGTGAATCGATACCGGAGGCGACTTTCTCTACCTGAACTTTTCCCAGCTGTGTTTCAAAAACCTGCGCTTTGACTTCTACTGGCGAGCATCCGCTGAGCGCGACGGCGACGAAAAGTACCGACAGAAGACGAAATCGGTTTGCGATATTGCTGATCTTGCGCATTTGACCCTTCTTGACATACATTTGGGCAACCCAGTTCTTTGAGGGAAGATAGGGTATTCTATGGCAAAAAGCAGTTCGGAAATTGGTTTTGAGAGCAATCGTGAACGCGACCTCGAGCATTACGAGGCGGTTTCGCGTGGGTACACATACTTTACCGCCCATTGGCAGGTGTTCATCCCAAGCCTCATCATCGCGACTTTATATGGGTTGATCTGCGCAGGTCTAATCTGGACGGGCAAGGCTGATTTTGCATTTGCGCGTTTCTTTATCGTAACGATGGCGGTCTTGGTGCCATTGCTTTTCGCGTGGGCATTTCTTCGTCATCAGACCATCAGGCTGGAACTGGGTTCCGATATGGTCCGTTGTCACAATGGCTGGCCTCAGGATGAGTCGGAGGTGATGCCGTTGGACCAAGTTACTGATGTTCAAGTAGAATTTGATTTGATTTCGCGCTGGTTCGGTGGCGGCGACTTGATAATCATTGGTAGTGAGAAGACCGTTACAGTGCGTGGTCTGTCAACGCCTGAAACCGCCGCAAAAGTTATTCGCGAAGCAATCTGAGTGTTACTTAAACAAGTCTATGATCATGGTGACAGAGCGGCAGCTGGTGCAGCGGGAACAAGATATTAACCTCAGACAACCTCAAGTTCCCGCTGCTTCCATCCGGACGGACCGGATAGCGTGATTTCCTTTAGCATTCGAGGGTGATGATCTGACCGATCAACTCACAATTGAAGCGAAAGCCACAAAGCTCGTTGAAAGTACCGCTGCGAACGAAACGACGAAGACCAAAATAGATGGGTGATTCGCATGATTGCGCGAAGCCATGGAGAAACCCCGGCTGAACCTTGCTCTATTTTGGGAAATCGATCTTCGCATCGCATTTGCCCCCGATTTAGTTCGCAGAACAAACGCTCCGCGATTTGCCAACAATTCAAATACTAGTGGCCAATGGGACGAAGTTTTGTGCAAATAGTGAAAATTCGAGGTTTATCTTTGTCAAAAATGTGACGCGTAATGTGTAAGTCTTCCGAGATTGTAGATAGTCGTCTCAATAACTTTACTTCATATCGTGGTCACTGCCATGATACGTTTTGAATAGGGGTGTTGCGGGTTCTGTTGGGTTTCGTATGACGCATGAAAGATTTTGGCTTCGCGGGGTATTGATGGCTTTTTGCCTTCTCGCGCTGTTGGTATGGCCAGGCGGCTTTACCGCGCGGGCTGGCGATCTCTTACCCCCACCAACACGACCGCATATTGTGATCGACTTGGATCAGAAACGCATTCTTTCCGCAGAAATGGAAACAGTGCGTTGGGCGCCGGCATCGCTTACCAAAATGATGACGGCATATACTGTATTCCGTGCACTCAAACTGCAGCACCTCGCGTTGAACTCTCCGGTGCGAATTTCCGAATATGCTTTATCTCAGCCACCGAGCAAAATGGGGTTTCCCATTGGAACCATCATCACCATTGATGCCGCTCTGAAAATCATAATGGTAAAATCGGCCAATGATGTGTCAGTAGCACTCGCAGAAGCAGTGGGTGGCACTGAGGAAGCTTTTGTCGAACTGATGAATGCGCATGCCCGTCGCCTTGGTCTTGTTGATAGCCAGTTTGTAAATCCGCACGGTTTGCATGACCCTGATCAGTATACGAGTGCCTACGACATGGCTCGCCTTTCCATGGCGCTGATCGAAGAGTTTCCGGAGTATAAGTCGTTCTTTGATATTCCCGCGATTAAAGTGGGTAATCGGCGACTGCGCAATCACAATGCCTTGCTTCGGTTGTTTGAGGGAACAACAGGGCTGAAGACCGGATATGTTTGTGCTTCGGGCTTTAACGTGGCCGTGCACACCGAGCGTGACGGACGGTCACTCGTGGCGGTTGTGTTTGGCGGAAAATCAGGCCTTGCGAGGAACGTGAAGACAGCACGTCTTCTCAGCGCTGGATTTGAAGTTGACGCTGAACAAGGCGATGAGTTTGTCATAAAGGGAGATCAGCGAAGCTTTGATCGTCCGATTGATATCACCCGCGAAATCTGTCCGCGCAAATATGCTGCGACGGTCAAGCCAAACACCCGCCCGCCAGAAGCGCCCAGTGCACAGGATTTTGACGGGATCGATACCCAGGTACTGATTGAACGGGAAAACAACAACCCCGCCCTTGGCAAGCGCGTTGGGGTTCCCGAGCCACGACCGGACTATAAGCCGGTGAAAGTTGCAAAGGTTGTAAGTGCTTCGGCATCCGCCGTCGTGCAAACCGAAAGTGGCACGGCTGATACATCCGGCGATGCCGACATTCGGTCCGAAAAGCCCCAAAGCCTAAAAGCGTTGGCTGCGAACTATCTACAGCCTGTCAAAAAACTGCGTGCTGATGTGCGCGTAAACCTCGGCGGAGGAACCGGACCAAACCCGTTTGGGATTAAACATACGAACGGCGGTCCTTACCGCGCGCCGATTCCCGTGCCGGAAGCGCGACCTGCTCTTGATTTGGCGAAATCAGAGGAATAAAGATTTTGAGGGCGAAAACGTTTTCGCCGCTTTCAATCAAGCCTTCCGGAGCAACATCATGGGCATTAGTGCCGACATTCTTTCACGGGTAAAGCCGTCCGCCACCATTGCAGTTTCACAAAAAGCCCGAGAGCTCAAAAGCGCTGGTCGCGACGTGATCGGCTTGGGCGCTGGTGAGCCGGATTTTGATACGCCGGACAATATCAAAAAGGCCGCCGTGGAAGCGATCAACCGGGGCGAAACAAAATATACGGCCGTTCCCGGGATTATCGAATTGCGGGAGGCGATCTGCGGCAAGTTCAAACGGGAAAACGGATTGGACTATGATCCCTCCCAGATCATCGCGAGTACTGGTGGTAAGCAGGTGATCTATAATGCTTTTGCCGCAACTCTGAATCCCGGCGATGAGGTTATTATTCCAGCGCCTTACTGGGTAAGTTATCCCGACATGGTGTTGCTGAATGGTGGTGAGCCTGTCTTTGTGGACGCGACGATTGAAAACAACTTCAAGATCACTGGCGAACAGCTGGAAGCGGCGATTACACCGAAAACCAAGTGGTTCTTGTTTAACTCCCCATCTAACCCGTCTGGCGCTGCTTACAGTCATTCGGAGTTAAAAGCGCTGACAGATGTATTGATGCGTCATCCCCATGTGTGGGTTTTGACGGACGATATGTATGAGCATCTTTGTTATGATGGCTTTGAGTTTGTGACACCGGCACAGGTGGAGCCGGGCCTTTATGATCGCACGCTCACTATGAACGGATTATCCAAGGCCTACGCAATGACAGGCTGGCGCATCGGATATTGTGGCGGGCCGCCGGAATTGATCAAAGCAATGACGTTGGTTCAGGGGCAGTCCACATCGGGGCTTTGCTCGATTACACAGTGGGCTGGTGTGGAAGCCCTCAACGGTCCGCAGGATTTCATTGATGAGCGCCGCAAAGCCTTCGAAGACAGGCGTGATCTTGTGGTTTCCATGCTGAACCAAGCGAATGGAATCGAATGCCCGAAACCAGAGGGTGCATTTTATGTCTACCCATCTTGCGAGCAGTTGATCGGCAAGAAAACCGAGGGTGGCAAGACCATTGAGACGGACGAGGATTTTGTCACAGAATTGCTGCAGGCTGAGGGCGTCGCAGTTGTTCACGGAAGTGCATTTGGTCTTGGGCCGAACTTCCGCATTTCCTACGCCACCTCAACGGAAGCACTAACCGAAGCTTGTTCCCGTATTCAGCGATTCTGTGCCACGCTTTCATAGTGTTGCGGAACATGGTGAGGAAACGTGGTGCTAAAATGCCACTTATCGGATAAAATATTGATTTTATCCAAGAATTACTGGCTTCCAGCGGACTAGTTTCCGCTGCACCACTTTATATTATCGGTCGCTTGCTGTACGAAAAACCGATAATAGGCTGGCGGGTTCAGGTTTGGAACGGTTTTATTCATTCATAACTGCGGTTTTTGCGGTGCTTCTTTGCGGCAATCTTGCTGCGGCTGCAGACCTGACCGATCCAACGCCGGTTGCTCATCAGGGCCCAGCCGTTGACGGCATCAACTTCAAAGCTTCCGTTCTTGGTGGCGCATTTCAGCGAAACGAACTCGGCACTGCGGACAATTACATGTTTGTCGGTTCTGTGGCAGCACCTCTATTCTCAAACAATTTCGGAATCCAAGTGGATGCGGGCGCCGGGATTTATGACAAAGACTTCACCAGCGCCGCAGCGGGCATTCATTTATTCTGGCGTGACCCATCGGTTGGTATGATTGGCGCCTATGGCGATTGGGCCTATCTCAACCCTGAACATGCTGGCCGCGTCGGTGGTGAGTTTGCGATCTATAATGGACGCTGGTCACTCGATGTATTTGCGGGCGTGCAATTTGGTCAGAACGTTTACACGGAATTCGTCGATGAGGTCGATCTGTCTTACTATTTCACGGACAATACCCGTGGGTCGATCGGGCATCGGCTCACTGCGCGTGGACATGTGGCCAACTTCTCCTTTGAGCACTTGTTCACTGAGGAAAAGCTCAATGGCGTAAGCATGTTTGGCGAGCTGGAATTTGGTGAAGACAATTATTCCGCTGGATGGGCTGGCTTGCGGTATTCCTTTGGCACTGGCAATTGGAATACTTTGATTGACCGTGACCGGAAAGCTGATCCAATCGTTCGCATACCGCGTAACCTTGCAAGCATCACCCAATGCGGCAAGCTTGATACGCCGATCGCTGCCACGGAATGGCGTTCAGCCATCACGACACTTTGTGCTGACGAGGACGAGATCAACCGTCTTTCGAGCACGGGTATCGAAAAGACCAAGGGTATCAACTAAGCGGTTGAAACACCTCACTCTGCTGACAGCAATGTGAGGTCTGTTTATTGGCAAATCACGAAAATGTCCCATATGTGAAACTCGCAACAACACGAGCTTCTTTAATGACCAAACATCATCGCACTATCATGCCTTCTTGGCGCTTGCCTGAATCAGCTGCCACTTCGGAATCTGTTTTCCTCAATCGTCGTGAAATTTTAAGCGGGCTTGGTATGGGTGGTCTCGCATTGGCAGCCGGGTCTTCCATGGCCGTTAATCGGGCTTCGGCATCTGAAGAAGATCCGAGTGCTAGTCTTTATCCTGTTCCCCGCAACGAGGCGTATACCATCGACCGCCCTGTGACGCCCGAGGCGATCAATACTAAATATAATAATTTCTACGAGTTTGGTTCGCACAAGCAGATTTACACTGCCGCGCAGGCTCTACCGATCCGACCATGGGAAATCCAGATTGACGGTGACGTGGAGAAGCCAATGACAGTGGGCATTGATGACCTTCTTAAGAAGATGCCTTTGGAGGAGCGTTTGTACCGTCATCGGTGCGTTGAAGCATGGTCCATGACAGTGCCCTGGTCAGGTTTTGAACTATCGCACCTGATCAAATTGGTTGAGCCTAAAAGTGACGTCAAATACATTCGCTTCGAAACCTTCAAAGACAGTTCTTTCGCGCCGGGTCAGAAACAGTTTTGGTACCCGTGGCCCTATGTGGAAGGGATCACCATCGAAGAAGCCATGAACGAACTTACGTTCATGGTCACCGGGGCTTACGGGAAGCCTGTTCCGAAACAGATGGGCGCTCCCATCCGGCTGGCGCTTCCGTGGAAATACGGTTTCAAGTCGATCAAATCGATCAAGAAAATCAGCTTCACGAAAGAACGCCCGGTAAGTTTCTGGGAAGAATTGCTTTCGGAAGAGTATGGTTTCTGGGCAAATGTTAATCCCGAAGTGGATCATCCACGGTGGTCACAGGCTACCGAACGCGATCTTGAAACCGGTGAGCGGATACCCACACGCCTGTTCAATGGCTATGAAGAGCAGGTGGCGGGGCTCTATCAGGGGCTTGAAGGCGAGAGCCTCTACAAGTGATGTGCCTAACTGGAGGCTCCTGATCAATCACGAAAAAAAACCGGGCTAAAAGCCCGGTTAAAGAATTCCTGGAAGTGTACAATGCCATCCCCCAAGAGGGTAACCATTGACGACTGATCTGTCGGGAGGAGAGTAAACAGAACGAATCAGTCAACGTATACTCAGTTTGAATCTGCAGCCTTTTCCAAACAATGAATGCAGTCTCAATAATCAATCAAACACTCTGATTTTTTCTAATTTACTTCAAATTCGGCATTTTTGTTGCAAATAGGTCACGTTTTTACTGTTCGCACACTTCAAAAATGCTCATGCAGGTCATCAAATCGAGGTGTGCTCCACCGCCGTTCTTGAACACTGTGATCGCGTCAGCGTCGCTCCGTTTGGCCCGGCCTGAGCAAATATCGTAAAAATCACCGAGTATATCCGATTGCGCGATCGTTCCTTCTTTCAACGGAATGTCTATTTCGCCGATATGCCCGATGGTGGTGTCTCTGCTGTCTACGAACAGTTCGGATTTCAACAAAAGCGCATCATCGGCTTCCCGCATGTTCGGTTTGAACGCGCCGATTAGGTCCACATGGGTGCCCGGCTTGATCCATTCCCCTTTAATGATGGGATCAGTGGTCATTGTGGCCGATGTGATAATATCTGCCATGCCGCAGACTTCTTCGAGATCGGAAGCTATTTCGATGCCGGAAACTTTCTCCTCCATTTCTTCCTGTAGTCGGACCGCTCTGTCCCGATTTCGGTTCCAGATGATAAACCTTTCAATCGACGGAAAAACCGCATGATAGGCCTCCAGAATAGAAGCTGCCACGGTGCCGGCCCCAATCATCACATGCGTTTTTGGTTCTGGGTTTGCCAGTAAGCGAGCTCCCAACACAGAATCGCCAGCGGTTTTCCACTTGGTTACCAGAATTCCGTCGATCACCGCCTTCAGTGAGCCGTTTTCGTCGTCAAATAGCAAAACACCCCCTTGGATAGAAGGGTGGCTTTTATTGCCTGGGAAAACGCTCATGGACTTCAGCGCCATGCCAAGACCTCGTATCCAGGCGCCCCGGCTTAAAAGTGCGTTGGGTGCTGATTGCAATAGAAGGTCACCAATTTCTGCCTTTGGCAGCGCGTGACCCGCCTCGATCGCGTCGGCTATTTGCGGCCACGACAAACATGGGTCAGCCTCTTCGAAACTGATCAATCGCATCAGTATTTCCAGTGCCGGGCTTTTGAAATCAGGAAATCCCGGAACACGCCAAGTTTTGCCGTGTTGCGCAATTCACCCGGATAGCAAAAATAGGTGTCGAACTCAGGCACTTCGATTTCAGGAAAAAGCTGTACGAGGGCATGGCGGTCTTCAACGATATAGTCGGGAAGAACTGCGATGCCAGACCCTTGCTCGCACACGCGCCTTAATGCGCGAAGGTTGTTCACCTGAAAGGCTGCTTCGCGTTTTTTGCCGCCTTCCATGCCGGCGGTAAGAAGCCAGTTCACACCGATCAGATAATTGGGCGCGTTCTCGCCGTAGGAAATGATCCGGTGGTGGTCGAGTTCTTCCAGGGATTCCGGCTGCCCATAGCGCTTCAAATAGCCGGGAGATGCGAACACATGCAGATGCACCGTGAACAGTTTTCGCTGAATGAGATCGGGGTTTTTGGGTTGCCGCAAGCGGATTGCACAATCGGCCTCGCGGGTGATCAGATCAATTTCCTCGTCCTTCAAGATGAGTTCGAGGTTTACTTCCGGATAGAGTTCAAGGAACTCGTGAATTCGGGTCGTTAGCCAACCTGTACCCAACCCCACGGTGGTGGTGACCTTCAACTTGCCTTCCGGTTTTTCCTGCGAATCCACCAGTTTGGACTGCACTGCATCAAGCTTAAGCAGCACGTCATGGGCGGTGGCATAGAGCGTTTCACCCTGTTCGGTCATCACGAGGCCGCGGGCGTGGCGATGAAACAGCGGGACTTTCAGGTCTGCTTCAAGCCCGCTAATCTGTCTTGATATGGCAGATTGACTGAGGTTCAGCTTTTCACCCGCATGAGTAAAGCTGCCTGCTTCCGCAACAGCATGAAAAATCCGTAATTTGTCCCAGTCCATCCGGCCCTCCCGACCGCCGCTTTTGCCTATTCAGCAGCTTCGCGCATGGACTCCAATTCAGCAAGGTATTTCTCAGCTTCAAGCGCTGCCATGCAGCCCATTCCGGCGGCGGTCACGGCCTGACGATAAATATCATCGGTGATGTCGCCGGCTGCATAAACACCCGGTATTTCGGTCGCCGTCGAATCGGGAGCGGTCCAGAGGTAGCCGGACTCTTTTTTCTTGAGCTTGCCTTCAAACAATTCTGTTTGCGGCGCGTGTCCGATTGCAATGAAAATCCCGTCAATGGATCGTTCCGTGATTTCATCCGTGACGGTGTTTCGGATGCGTGCACCCGTAACCATGGGCGGTACACCTTGCTTGCCGGTGATTTCTGCCAACTCGCTGTTCCAGAGAACCTCAATGTTCTCTTTTGCAAATACGCGCTCCTGCAGAATTTTTTCTGCACGGAATTCGTCGCGTCGGTGGATGAGTACAACTTTTGAAGCAAGATTTGAGAGATACAGTGCTTCTTCAATGGCCGTATTGCCTCCGCCGACGACGATGACTTCCTTATCGCGATAGAAGAAGCCATCACAGGTCGCACAGGCTGAAACGCCGAATCCCATGAAGGTCTGCTCTGATTCCAGGCCAAGCCATTTTGCTTTCGCGCCGGTGCAAATCACCACCGTATCTCCGGTGTAAACTTGCCCTGAATCGCCCACCGCACGGAACGGACGCACATCCAGATCAACCTCCATGATGTGGTCGTTCACGACATTGGTGCCCACGTTTTTGGCCTGTTCGAGCATTTGTTCCATCATCCACGGCCCCTGGACAGCTTCGGCGTAGCCGGGATAATTCTCCACTTCGGTGGTAATCATCAACTGTCCGCCCTGCTCGAGGCCTGCCACCAGTGTTGGCTCCAGCATCGCGCGCGCGCCGTAGATTGCAGCAGTATAGCCCGCGGGTCCGGAGCCGATGATCAGCATTTTCGAGTGAATCGGTGTCATGGAACTAGTCCGTTCTGTGGATTAACTTGAGAAGTGAAAGATAGCCATTTCGAGCCTAAAATTTCAAGGGCAGCAAGGCTTGCTACACAGGTTTCCGGCTTGTTTTACGCGCACATTTGCATAACAGTGTAGTGATGTTTACGGGGCTTTCACTCAACAATTGGTCCATGGGTTTTCTGGTCGCATTTGCGGGCTTTGCATCTTCCTTTGCGGTTGTTTTGCAAGGCCTAAAAGCGGTGGGAGCCAGTGACGCGCAAGCCGCTTCCGGCCTTGTGGTGCTCGCGATTGCCATGGGTTCGTGTGCGGTTCTTCTCAGTCTTCAATCTAAAATTCCAGTGAGTATTGCCTGGTCCACGCCCGGAGCAGCGCTTCTCGTGTCAACGGGGGCAATTGAGGGTGGTTTTTCGGCCGCCGTGGGCGGGTTCGTGATTTGCGCAATTGCGATCATCCTTGCAGGCCTGTTGCGTCCCATTGCACGCGCAATCGATCTTATTCCCATGCCGCTTGCCAACGCCATGTTGGCGGGGGTTTTGCTTGGGCTTTGTTTCGCACCCTTCAAGGCAATCGCCTTTGATCCTCTTTTAGGTTTGCCGATCTTTCTAAGTTGGGTGATTGTTGGTGCATGGAGAAAGCTGCTGGCAGTGCCTGCAGCCTTGATCGCGTTTGTTCTGGTCCTTGTGTTTGGTGTGGATGTGCCGCCTAACGCATTTGCCACTTTGCAATCATCTCTGGTGCCGCGGCTTGAGTTGGTCATGCCGGAGTTTTCGCTAGCTGCCATTACCAATATCGCTTTGCCGCTGTTCATTGTGACCATGGCGTCGCAGAACATCCCCGGTATCGCGGTATTGCGCAGCAATGACTATCCGGTTCATACGGGAAAATGGTTCACGGTAACAGGCATCTTTTCGCTTGGCTGCACGCCGTTTGGCGGACATGCGGTCAACCTTGCTGCGATCACCGCTGCCATGTGCGCGGGCGAGGAATCGCATCCTGATCGTGACAAGCGATATCTGACAGCGGTTATCGCAGGTTTCGGCTATATCGTTTTCGGCCTTGCCGCCGGTGCGGTCACAGCGCTGGTGAGCTTAGCACCAGGCATTCTTATCGAGGCTGTGGCGGGCCTCGCTTTGATCGGCGCTTTTAGCGCATCAGCGAAAGCAGCGTTTGAGGATGCAGACTCCCGGGAAGCGGCAGCAACCACATTTCTACTGACTGCCTCCGGCATGAGCCTTGCGGGAATTTCCGGTGCTTTTTGGGGGTTGGTGGCAGGCTGGTTGGTTTTGATTTTGAAAGATGCGGTCAAATCAGAGTAACGCAACATTTCTATCTTTGATTGCGCGGCAAAGATTAGGGTGTTACCCAGCCGCAACTCATTCATCTGGCGCATCTGTTCCATGGAACCTGTCAATATAATCTGCATCAAATGGGGCACGAAGTTTCCGCCCTACTATGTCAATCGCCTCTATGCTGGTGTGAAGCGCAATATGGACCGGCCGTTCCGATTCATTTGTTTTACGGAACACAGTGACGGCATCCGCTCCGAGGTCGAAATTCACCCGCTTCCAACTGTTCCGTTTGAGGATGAAATGGTAACCGCCATGACGACCGGAAAACGCCGAGGAGCGTGGCGCAAGGTAACGATGATGCAACCGGGATTGGCTGACCTTAAAGGTCCAACTCTCGTTATGGACCTTGATGTGATTGTGGTTGCGCCGCTTGATCCGCTGTTTGATTACAAGCCCGGGAAAATCTGCATGGGGCGAGAGTGGCGGTATCAGTATCACCCTCTCCAGCCGGTGGGAGGGCATGGGTCGGTCTATAAATTTGAACCCGGTATTCATGACTATCTTTACACGGACTTTGCCAATGACATTCAAAGTTCACTCGATTATCGCGGCGAGCAGAAATACATCTCCATGACCGCTCACAAAAAAGGGGCATTGGAATATTTCCCGAAAGGTTGGATCGGGTCCTTCAAACGACAGGCCATTCCCATGGTTCCTTTTAACCTGTTTCGCGAACCGAGCATTCCTGAGAATTGCCGTGTGCTGTGTTTTCATGGGGACCCAAAGATGGAAGAAGCACTTGTGGGCGAGGGGCGCAAACTGAAATACCGCACGAAACCGGCGCCGTGGTTGCGTGAACTCTGGCTGGAGCAGCATGAGCAGGATTGGATGCCGTGAGGCTTGCGAACTGACTGATTACTTCGACGCCTGCAAATAGCGGTGCAAGTGTTTGGCAAACTCGAAATCTTCCGGTGTATCAATGTCCACAGCGCGGTTTCGCGGAATGGGGAAGGGCATGGTGTTGTTCATCACCAATGTCTTTTGTTCGCGAAATGCTTTCACATCAAAGAAGTAGAATGCACCGGCATCATGGATGAGTTCAGGCAAGTCTTGAGACCGGCTGTTGGCATGTTCCGGCCAATTGAATTGCAGCCGCTTATCGGTCGTTTTCTCAAATGCCCGGAGCGGGTGAAAATCGTATTCGGTCACAGAGATGACACTGTCAGCTTCATTCGTAACTAGTGTCTGATGAGCGTCTTTCAGATCTTTGGCGATCACCATGGGTGCTGTGGGGTAGAGACAACAAGCGGTTTGCGACACTGGCAATCGGTCGAGCGCATCAAGGATTACATCCGCGGTGGTCGCGTGATCATCTGCAATGAAGGCGTCACGCATGAATGGTGTCTCCGCACCAAATTCACGTGATATATCTGCTATTTCGGCATCATCGGTGGAAACAACCACATTCGAAAAAAGGTCTGAGGCAAGCGCAGTTTCAATGGACCAGGCAATTAAAGGTTTGCCATTGAACCGCGCAATATTCTTGCGCGGAATGCGTTTGCTGCCACCTCTGGCGGGTATGATACAAATCGGCATAGGGGCCATGGGAAAACATTCTTTCAAACTGGCAGTGACTGCCTGTTACTGTATTGGCAGAGTTTTTATAGAATGCAAATGCTGATGGCTCGCTCTTATGGCCGTCGTCAGCGGTTCTCACATCTGGTCAGGAAGTGTTGCTTTCTTGACGGGCATGGGGCCATCGACCTATGCATCCAACATTGATCAAAACCGACGGAAACCTGTGAGCTTAATTTTCGCCATTCGCGCTGATGCTTCGCCTCAAATGGGCCATGGCCATGTCATGCGCTGTTTAACCCTGGCGAACAAGCTTTCTCAAACAGGTGCCTGGTGCCACTTTCTCTCGCTATCCATGCCTAAGGACCTCGAACATCAGATCGAAAAATGTGGTCATACGATCAGGAAACTTGAGCGGGAAGAGGACGTGAGCGCATGTCTGAAATCCATTCAAGCGAATTGGCTCATCATTGATCATTATGAGATTGATCAGGAGTCGGAAGCAGAATGGCTAGCTGAGGTTCCGGGCATTAAAATCATGGTGATTGATGATTTGGCCAACCGTATGCACAAATGCGATGTGCTGCTCGACATAACGCCCGGCCGCGAGACAGCCGATTACGATGGCCTTGTTCCCCGCGAAACCACGCTATGCCTTGGCGTGGATTTTGCTTTAATCGCAGATGATTTTGTCAAAGAACGTCCGGCCGCCTTGGCAAAGCGTAAGTCGGTCCCGCAGAAACCAAATCTATTGGTAACATTGGGAGGTGGCGACAACTCCGCCGAATTGAAAACCATTGCCCTTGCTCTTGAAAAGGTTGCCCAGACCCAAGATTTTTCTCTGAGGGTTATTGCACCTGACAAAGATGCGGCGCTTTTCCAATCCTTGCCGGACGTGGAGCATGTTTCTTTTACAACGCAAATGGCACAGCACATGGCAGAGGCTGACTATTGTATCGGCGCTGCCGGCGGCACAAGTTGGGAACGGTGTTGTCTTGGTCTTCCCACGCTTGTGATAAAAGTGGCGGAAAATCAGAAAGACAATTTCGAGTATCTTCAAAAAGTAGAAGCAGCGATTGCGGTCTCCTGTGACGCCGAAGCACTAGCTGAACAGGTTATTCGCTTGATGGGATCTGAAAGCCTTCGCCTCAAACTCGTAGAACAGTCTTCGCAGCTTTGCGATGGGCGTGGCGCTTCCCGGGTCAAGGATCATTTGTTGGCTCGAAGTATCACGTTGAGGCCCGCTGTGAGTGAAGACGCATCGTTTGTTTATGCTGCAAGATATGGCGATGGTGCGGAGAAGTTTTACCGCAATCCAGTGAAGCCAGACTTCGCCGACCATGTGGCATGGTTTAATTCCGTTTTATCAGAAAGAAATCGGAACCTGATGATTTTGGAACTGGAAGGTGAGCCGCTCGCACATGTGCGTTTTGATCATTTGGCAGACGACACAGAGGCCGAAATTGGTGTGGCCATTGCGCCTGATTATCGTGGCAAAGGTTATGGCGCGGCAGTTTTGCTTGCCTCATGCGCTGACTATTTCGCAAAGGGTGGCAAAACCATTCATGCGGAGATCAGCACTCATAATCACGCATCGCTCAAGAGTTTTGAAAGCGCCGGTTTTCAGGCTACGGGTGTTACTCGAGACGGCATGCCGAGTTACATTCTAACCGGTTGAATAATCGATATGGTTTTCTTCAAGGGGTGTGCTGTAGTCAATATCCTGAGCCGCCGTTTTGCCAAGTATGTTGGCGAATTGCTCCGGCGGAAGGCCAAGACCGGGTCTGATGCACCGTATGTTTTCTTTGGTGAATGCTTCACCTTTTTTGATCGGTGCAACCGCATAAATCGAGCGACGGAAGATGCGGTTTGAATCCTGAATTGACGGTGCGAGGCGCTCGCCATCCCCAAGCGCTTGCCATGTGCCGAGTGTCGCCTTGCAAAGCGCTTCCAGTTGTGGCGGTTCCATGGAAAACTCCGCGTCCGCCCCGCCTTCTGATCTATCCAGAATAAAGTGTTTTTCGATGACGCAGGCCCCCATGGCGACCGCAGCGATTGCAGCCGTATTTTCCATTGTGTGATCGGAGAGCCCCACCGGAACGTTGAACCGGTCCCGCAAATCAAGCATCAGTTTTAAGTTCGCCTGTTCAAGCGGCGTGGGGTATCCGCTTATGCAGTGCAGCAAGATGATCTCTCCATTGCCCGCCGCTCGTGCAGCGTTCAACGAGCGCTCGATTTCGTCCACGGTTGCAAGACCGGTCGACATGATCATGGGTTTTCCGGTGGATGCCACTTTTTCGATCAGCGGGATGTCTGTCATTTCGAACGATGCGATTTTGTAAAACGGAGCATCGAGGCTCTCCAACAGATCAACCGCAGTGTCGTCAAAGGGTGAGCTGAAACAGGTAATACCTTGAGCCTCCGCATGGGCAAAGAGCTCTCCATGCCATTCAAACGGGGTATGCGCCCAGTCATATAAATCCCAAAGGGTGTAGCCGTCCCAAAGACCGCCTTTGATCTTGAACTCAGGGCGATCCGACTTGATGGTGATCGTATCAGCGGTATAGGTTTGAAGCTTAACGGCATCGGCACCGCGCTTTGCTGCTTCCGATATGATTGCTTTTGCCTTGTCGATCGAACCATTGTGGTTGGCGGAAACCTCGGCAATCACATAGGGTTTGCAGCCGTCCCCCACAATTTGCCCGTCCAGTTCAAATCGGTTTTGCATCTTCAAAGCTTTAGTAATTTCGTTGTTGTGGTGCAATGTATAGGGATGCGTGTGCGGTGCAAGCACATGCGGCACATCATGCTCAGTTTCATTCCATGAATTGTAATCAAAATTCAAACTGTCTAGAACTCTCAGTGAGAACCTGATGGTGGGCATTGGGTCGTCCAACTGACTTCGGATACCTGACCAATGGCCGTGCCGTTTTTACCCTATGGACAGCAAAATATCACCGACACGGATGTGGACGCAGTTGTTTCCGCTCTGAAGTCGCCGTTTTTGACCACGGGTCCAAAAGTCGCCGAGTTTGAAGAAGCGTTTGCACATTACGTGGGTGCGCAAGAGGCAGTTGCGGTTTCAAATGGGACGGCCGCGTTGCATCTGGCATGTATGGCATTGGGCGTGAAGCCCGGTGATTGTGTGTTAACGCCGAGCATGTCGTTCGCAGCTTCCACCAATGGCGCTGCATATTGTGGTGCAAAAATCGAGTTCATGGATTGTGATCCTAAAACGGGGCTAATCACGCCTGAACTATTTTCACAGGCTGTTGCGCGCGCTCATTCGAAGGGTTTGACGATCAAGGCAGCCGTTATCGTGCATATCAATGGTGAGCCTGCAGATATGGCTGGCATCAGTGCAGCAGCAGAGACGCACGGCATCGCGCTGATTGAGGATTCCTGCCACGCGCTCGGGACAACGTTTGAAGATCATGAAGGTAAAACCTGTCAGGTGGGGGCTTGCCGCTACTCGACTTTTTCGACTTTCTCAACGCATCCGGTAAAAACCATCACAACGGGCGAGGGCGGGTTGATCACCACCAACGACGCAGCGCTCGCGAAGCAATTACGTGTTTTGCGAACTCACGGGCTGGAACGTGACCCCGAGCATTTTCAACATTCACACCATGCATTTGACCACGAAGGTAATCCAAACCCCTGGTATTATGAGGTTCAGTCTCTCGGGTATAATTATCGGCTCACGGATATCGCTTGCGCACTTGGTATCAGCCAATTGCAACGCATGGATCATATCGCGCAAAAGCGCCGCGAACATGCGAAAACCTACGATGAACTGTTTGCCAAATCGGCTATGCCCCTTGCAACGATCCCCGCACAGGCGAAGGCGCAATCTGTCCGGCACCTGTATCCGGTTCTGATCGATTATGACGGTCTTGGAATTGAAAAGAGCCGCTTTGTATCAGCGTTGCGAGAAAAGGGCGTGGGCTCGCAAGTTCATTATGTGCCGACGCACTATCATCCGCTTTATGCAAAGGAAGCCTCGGTGGCAGATTTGGCAGGCGCTGAAACCTATTACAACCAAGTGCTATCTCTTCCGTTGTATCCGGAACTCACAAGCGATGATTGCCAACGTGTGGTGGAAACGGTCGATGAAGTTTTGAACAGGTTGAAGGGCTAACCGCCTTTACGGTTCCGCTTCACAGCTCAAACACAAAACGTGGGGTCGATGTTCTTTGTAATCAGCTCGCGTAGTTCTTCCACTGTGTGATAGGTGTCGTTTTCGAAGCTGTTGTAGCTCATGCCCGCCGGTACCGGCTTTGCTCCGGTTTCTTTGCAATATTCGTCGATTTGCAAATTGCTGCTAACGCTCAGGATCGCATAGATATCGCCAAAATCGACCGTGTAGGGACTGTCACTGCTTGTGATCATTTCCTCGTGGAGCTTCTCGCCGGGCCGGATGCCGACAATTGGGTGTTCGCATTCCGGCCCAATGGCCTTCGCCACATCTGTGATCAAATAACTTGGAATTTTGGGAACAAAAATCTCGCCACCCCGCACATCTTCAAATGCGCGGATCACAAGATCAACGCCTTCGTCCAGCGTGATGTTAAACCGTGTCATGGTCGGGTCAGTGATCGGCAATACGCCGCTTGCACGTTTTTCCAGAAAGAACGGAATGACGGAACCACGGCTGCCCATCACATTCCCGTAGCGCACAATCCCGAAGCGCAGGTCACGGCCGCCAACGATATTGTTTGCCGCTGAAATCAGTTTGTCCGACGCAAGCTTCGTCGCGCCATACAAGTTTATTGGGGCGGCGGCTTTGTCAGTGGAGAGGGCGATCACTCGTTTTACGTCTGTGTCGAGACAAGCTTCCACAAGGTTTTGCGCGCCCATCACATTGGTTTTCACAAATTCAAACGGATTGTATTCTGCTGCCGGCACTTGTTTGAGCGCGGCTGCATGTACCACCACATCAATCCCCTCAAGGGCGCGTCTCAAGCGGCGCTCTTCGCGCATATCGCCCAGAAAATATCGAATGGCAGGATATTTTTCCTGGCTGAAATGTTGCGACATCTCAAATTGCTTGAGTTCGTCGCGTGAGAAGACCACCAACCGTTTAATGTTCGGGAAATCTTCCAAAACCCGCTGAACAAAGGCTTTGCCAAACGAGCCAGTGCCGCCTGTTATCAATAGGCTCTGATAATTTTTCAACGACATGGAACTCTTCCCGAACGATTGGGCTTATATGAATTTCACGGAGAGAATTTCATAGGATTTTGCACCACCGGGCGCAGCCACTTCCACAGAATCGCCTTCGCTTTTTCCGATAAGCGCGCGGGCAATCGGGGACGAAATGGAAATTTTTCCCTCCTTCACATCCGCTTCCTGATCTCCAACGATCTGGTACTTGTGCTCTTCGTCGGTGTCTTCGTCAGCCAATTCGACTGTCGCGCCAAATTTCACAGTGTCACCGGACAATTTGCTTACATCGATGATCTCTGCGCGTGACAACAAGTCTTCCAATTCGGAAATGCGGCCTTCGTTATGGCTTTGCTGCTCTTTTGCAGCATGATATTCGGCGTTTTCGGACAGGTCGCCGTGGGCGCGTGCTTCTGCAATTGCAGCAATGATCGATGGTCGATCTTGCGACTGTCTACGCTGTAATTCTTGTCCCAGGGCCTCGTGGCCGCTGGCAGTCATTGGAACTTTTTCCATTTAACTCTCTCACTCTAAGCTGCCAAAGCATGGTGAGTGCGTCACCCGGCGTTTGGCAAAAAGAAAACGGCCCCCAGAACGAAAATTCCAGTGCCGTGACCAATTTGGACTGCGAATATAGAATTAATCTCTCAAAACTTCCAGTCCTTTATGTCGCGCTTGCAAGTCGGCAGGTTTTGGAGTGAAGTCTGGCTATCCGAATTCTGCTTCTTCTTTGATCCCTATGGTTACAGGTCCCGTTCAAATCACTACTCCAGTCCGCTTCTCCGCTCCGCTGCCGGACGCTGCCGATGTGGTCGTGATCGGTGGTGGGGTAATCGGCGTATTTACGGCACTTTATCTTGCGAGGGCAGGCCAGAAGGTCGTCTTGCTCGAAAAGGGGCGAATTGCCGGAGAACAATCATCCCGAAATTGGGGATGGATCCGTCAACACGGGAGGGATCGCGACGAACTTCCGATCATGATGGAGGCAAACCGCCTCTGGGGCGACGCGGATCGTGACACCGGCGGCAAAACCGGGTTCAAACGGGCAGGCGTTTGTTATCTCGCAAGCTCAGAGAAAAAACTCGCTGCCCGGGAAGAGTGGCTTGAAATTGCCCGCGAGCATCAACTGGATACACGGGTGCTTTCCAAATCTGAGGTTAGTGATCTGATTGACCAGTCAGGTTCATCGCAAAAGCCGCATGAATGGGTGGGAGCCACTTACACGCCGAGCGATGCCCGTGCTGAAGCCTGGCAGGCAATACCGGCCATCGCGGAACTAGCGCAGCATGAAGGTGTGACGGTGATTGAAGAATGCGCCGTGCGTACGCTTGAGTTGAATGGTGACAAGATCAAGGGCGTTCACACTGAAAAAGGCTTTATAGGGTGCGAGCAGGTAGTGCTTGCGGCAGGTGCCTGGTCATCGGTTTTTGCAAAACGTCATGGGGTAAACATCCCGCAATTGAGCGTGCGATCCACTGTATGCCAAACGGAAGAATTGCCAGAAGTCTTTTCTGGAAACGCGGCTGATGAGAACATCGCGTTCAGACGGCGTGAGGATGGGGGATATAATTTAGCGGGAGGGGCTAATCATGATTTGTTCGTGGGCCCTGATGCGTTCCGCCATTTCTTCAAGTATCTGCCGGTGGCCGCAGAACACTTGCCCGACACCACTTTTCGATTTGCTGCACCCAAAGGTTATCCGGATGCCTGGAACTTGCAGCGGAAATGGCGGGCAGATGAACAATCCCCGTTTGAACGTATGCGGGTGTTGAACCCGAAACCCAACGCGAAACAGGTGGAGAGAATTCGGTCAAATTTTGCAAAGCGCTTCCCTGCACTTGGTAAGCCAAAGATTAAACACGCCTGGGCGGGCATGATTGATACCATGCCGGATGTGGTGCCAGTGGTTGATCGAACAGCGGAAATTCCCGGTTTGATTATTGCAACAGGGATGAGTGGGCATGGGTTTGGAATTGGTCCGGGATTTGGCAAAATTATTGCCGCGATGGCCCAGAATAAGCCAGTTGGTCACGACATCAGCCGTTTTCGGATTAGTCGGTTCAGTGATGGGTCGAAGGTGCGACCGGGACCAAGCATTTAGAACGTCTGTCGCTCAGCTAGTTTTTAGTCTCCAATAAGGATGATTTAATCACTTTTGGCTAATATTTCGGTCGGTTTGGGTGGAAACGGGTAGATCTGGCCATGGAAAAATTCTTTGAAGGGTTTCGCACTGGTGCCTTTGTGGCACGAGATCGCGTTCGCGTTTATTCGCTGATGTGTCTCGCGATTACCTTTCTTTGCATTTTGGCTCTCATCATCACGGCCGATGGTAAGCTTGCTTACGATGGTAAGCCATTGGGAACGGATTTCTCGAACGTTTATGCGGCAGGCCAAATGGTCAATGATGGCCGTGTGGCTGAAGTGTGGAATTGGGAACTCCACTTTGCAGAACAATCGAAGGTGTTTGGCCCGCAACTTCAAGCATTTTTCGGCTGGCATTATCCGCCGTTTTTCCTGTTAATCGCTTCCGCGCTGGCCGTATTCCCTTACCTCGCAGCATTGGGCTTATGGAACGCTGCTGGTTTTGTGGTCTACCTGGCAAGCTTGAGAAAAATCGCTGGGAATATTCCGGGATGGATTTATCCTGCAATCGGTTTTCCCGCGATCTTCGTAAATGTTACCCATGGCCATAATGGCTTCCTGACCGCCGCTTTGTTCGGCATGGCGTTTCTTGTGATTGATAAACGTCCGGTGATCGCTGGAGTGTTGATCGGCCTGCTCGCTTACAAACCGCAATTTGGTGTGCTCATACCGCTGGCGCTACTGCTTGGCGGATATTACCGCACATTTGTCTCGGCAAGTGTAACGGTTCTAGGCATGAGTGGCTTTGTGACTGTGCTCTATGGCTTTGAAATTTGGCCTGCCTTCTTTGAAAGCATGACGCTCACAAGAGATATTATTCTTGAGCAAGGCGAAACGGGTTGGTTCAAAATCCAGTCCATATTCTCCGCCGTAATGTTATGGACGGATTGGCTTGCACTTGCCTATGCCATGCAGATTGCGCTGTCGCTCGCCGTACTCGCGGTCGTTTGCTTCGCATTTTGGTATACGCACTCTATTGAAGAACGTGCTGCGGTCCTGATCCTTGGCTCTTTGTTGGTTACCCCCTATAGCCTCGATTACGATCTGGTGGCTTTGGCCCCGGCATTGGCATTTCTGGTCGTCCGGGGATTACGCGACGGCTTTGCTGATTTTGAAGTCAGTTTGCTTGTGATTGCCTGGTTTGCGCCATTGATCACACGACCATTGATGATGGTCACGGGAATTCCATTCGCCTTGATTGCGATGTTGGCACTGTTCTATGTGTTGGCAAAACGCATTCTTGCCAACTCGAAAGCCCAGTCTCTGAAGCCTGCTCAGGCGAAATAGTCCTGTAGTGGTCTTACACCCATTTCGCGCTGGCTCATCGCTTCCATCGCTTCCGATATGGCGATTCCTGCTGAAAGCGTTGTGGTATGGGCAGTTTTTGTTCGCAATGCAGCCTGGCGCAGGGACCTCGAATCCGACATCGCCTTCGCGCCCTCGGTGGTGTTGATCACCAATTGAATTTGCTGATTGAGAATGGCGTCTTCGATATGAGGCCGTCCTTCAAGAACCTTGTTGATGCGCTCACACTCGAGACCGTTTTCTTTCAAGAAACGTTGTGTGCCGCTTGTGGCGATAAGTTTGAAACCCAGTTCCACGAAGCGCTTTGCGGCAGGAAGAATGCCTTCCTTGTCTCCGTCTTTCACGGAGATGAAGACATTACCTTCCTTAGGCAAGTTCATACCACCGCCAAGGAGCGCTTTTGCGTAGGCCATCGGGTAATCCGTATCGAGGCCCATGACTTCTCCGGTCGAGCGCATTTCGGGCCCAAGAAGAATATCAACGCCCGGGAAACGGGCAAACGGGAAGACAGCTTCTTTTACGGCCATATGGCCCAGTTTCTGCGCCTCACGCCACTCGCCATAATGCCCGATGGCCTGATCCAGTTTTTCGCCTGCCATGATGCGGCTTGCGATTTTAGCAACCGGAGATCCGATGGTCTTTGCCACGAACGGTACTGTCCGCGAGGCACGAGGGTTCACTTCCAGGACATAAATATCCTCGTCTTTGATCGCATATTGCACATTCATCAGGCCGGAAACTTCGAGCGCTACGGCCATTTCTTTTGACTGGCGGACGAGTTCATCAATGATTGGCTGCGAAAGTGAATGGGTGGGAAGCGAGCAGGCACTGTCTCCGGAATGAATGCCAGCTTCCTCGATGTGCTCCATGATGCCACATACGCGAACGCTGTTTCCGTCTGACAGACAGTCTACGTCCACTTCAATGGCACCTGAAAGATATGAGTCGATCAATACGGGCGTATCACCGGACACGACCACTGCTTCATTGATATAGCGTTCAAAGCCGGTATCAGACCGTACGATTTCCATCGCGCGACCACCCAATACGTAGGATGGGCGGATCACAACCGGATAGCCGATTTCTTTCACGATCGTCCGGGCTTCTTCGACCGACCGGGCAATGCCATTGCGTGGCTGCAGCAATTTCAGATCGTTGAGAAGTTTCTGGAAGCGATCGCGGTCTTCGGCGAGGTCGATTTTATCTGGAGACGTGCCAAGAATGGGAACACCATGATCGGTTAACGTCTGAGCCAGCTTCAGGGGTGTTTGGCCGCCAAACTGAACGATCACGCCTTTCAGTGTGCCCTTTTCCTTTTCTGCGCGGATGATTTCGAGAACGTCTTCGCCGGTGAGTGGCTCGAAATATAGTCGGTCGGATGTGTCGTAATCGGTGGAAACTGTTTCAGGATTGCAATTGACCATGATTGTTTCATAGCCCGCTTCCTCCAGCGCAAATGCGGCGTGACAACAGCAATAGTCAAATTCGATACCTTGCCCGATCCGGTTTGGGCCCCCGCCAAGGATCATCACTTTCTGACGGTCTGAAACCTCGGCCTCGCTGCGAACATCGCCCGCAAACGGCACTTCATATGTTGAGTACATGTAAGCTGTGGGCGAGGCGAATTCCGCGGCGCATGTGTCAATCCGCTTGTAGACCGGATGGACATCCAATTCATTTCTCAGTTCCGCCACAGCTTCTTCGGTGCTGTCCGCCAATTCTGCAAGCCGCGCATCAGAGAAGCCCTGACCTTTTAGCATTCGCAGGTTTTGCGCATCTTGCGGCAAGCCATGGGCGCGCACCCGTTTTTCGCTTGCGATGATATTTTGAAATTGCTCGATGAACCAGGGATCGAATTTCGAATAATGATGCACGTCTTCCGGGCTTGCACCCTCGCGCAGTGACTGGGCCACCATGCGAAGCCGGTCAGGCGTCGCAGTTACCAGGGCGGCGCGGATAGCGTTCTTGTCGTCACCTTCGCCAATGCCGGGGATTTCAATTTCATCGAGGCCGGAAAGCCCGGTCTCCAAACCCCGCAATGCTTTCTGGACAGATTCGGCAAATGTCCGCCCGATGGCCATGACCTCGCCAACCGATTTCATAGCGGTGGAGAGATGTGGAGCGCTGCCGGGGAATTTTTCAAAGGCAAAACGCGGAATTTTCGTTACCACATAATCGATGGATGGCTCGAAAGAGGCAGGCGTTGCCCCGCCTGTGATATCGTTGTCCAACTCATCGAGTGTGTAGCCGACCGCAAGTCTTGCTGCCACTTTTGCAATTGGAAACCCAGTTGCCTTTGAAGCAAGCGCTGACGAACGCGAAACACGCGGGTTCATCTCGATCACCACAAGGCGGCCATCTGCGGGGTTAACCGCGAATTGCACGTTGGAGCCACCGGTTTCCACGCCGATTTCCCGCAGCACGGCGATCGAGGCATCGCGCATCATCTGGTATTCTTTGTCGGTCAGTGTAAGGGCAGGAGCCACTGTGATCGAGTCGCCTGTATGAACACCCATGGGGTCGACGTTTTCGATGGAACAGATGATGATGCAATTGTCTGCCTTATCGCGGACAACCTCCATCTCGAACTCTTTCCAGCCGAGAATGGATTCTTCCACCAGAACTTCATTGGTGGGCGATGCATCGACGCCGCCAATCACCAGTTTGTAAAGCTCCTCTAGCGTGTAGGCGATGCCGCCACCTTGGCCGCCCATGGTGAATGAGGGGCGCACAATTGCCGGAAGCCCTGTCGTCTTGGTGGCTTCAAGTGCCTGCATCTGCGCAACTAGGCGATGCTCCTCCAACCGCATGGTCTCGCCCGCGCGCCATTCTGCTTCAAAGGCTTGCTTATCATTGGCTTGTGCAAGCTCTGTTTCGTAGTCTTTCTGGAAACGGGCCTTAAGGTCTGTCGTATTCACGAAAGCAGAACGCGGCGTGTTGAGACCGATTTTGGTCATGGCCTCGCGGAACAGTTCACGGTCCTCGGCTTTATCAATTGCTTCGGCTTTTGCACCGATCATTTCCACATTGTATTCATCCAGCACGCCCATTTTTCGCAAGGAGAGAGCGCAGTTCAACGCTGTTTGTCCGCCCATCGTTGGCAGCAAAACAAGCTTTTCATCCGGGCGCTCTGTGCGCTCTTTCTTGATGATTTTCGCAACGATTTCCGGCGTGATCGGCTCTATATACGTGGCATCGGCAAGATCGGGGTCCGTCATGATCGTTGCCGGGTTGGAGTTCACAAGAATGATCCGATATCCTTCCGCCTTGAGTGCCTTGCAGGCCTGTGTCCCGGAATAATCAAACTCACATGCTTGGCCGATAACGATTGGCCCAGCCCCGATAATGAGGATGGAGGAGATATCTTTTCTAGCTGGCATTTGAATATGCTTTCTGTCGGCGCAAGCGATCTCGCCGTTCTTGGGAGAGACGGGGAATCGGCGAGCGAAATTTTTCGGCTAGATGAGTTCTATAATTTAGCGCGTGACAAAGCGAAAGGGGGCAAAGGCGGAATCTTTGGGGAAATCGTGACGAAATGGCACAGGATTTTAGTCTAATAATTGTCATCGCTTGTGTGTATTTCCATTTTCGGAATGCAGACTTGGAGACTTACTTTATGCATCTATCAGTGAAATCCTTAGCGTTTGCCTTTTGTGCAATGGTTTTTGTAACACTTTCTCATGCGCACGACTTCAAACACGGCGATCTTGTCATTGATCATCCGGTTATCCCTGCAACGGTAGCGTCGGCACCGGTTGCTGCCGGATACATGAAAATCACCAATAACGGCACTGAAGCGGATCGCTTGGTTTCTTTTGAAACCAATTTTACGGGCAAAGAAAGCATCCACACCATGAAAATGATCGACGGTGTGATGAAGATGCGTCCGCTTGAAAATGGTCTCGAAATTCCGGCTGGAGAGACCGTGGTGCTAAAGCGAGGCGGATTTCATTTGATGTTCATGCAATTGCAAGAGCAAATGGAAGCGGGGCAATTGCGTGAAGTGGTTCTGAATTTTGAAAGGGCCGGTGAAGTTAAGGTTGAAATGTTAGTGTTAGATCCTGCCGATATGGAAGGCGATGAAATGGATCATTCAAACCATGGAGACCATTCCGGCCATTCACACAGCACAAATTAGTCCGGGCTGATCACTGAGATTTTTGGAATTGGAACGAAGGGGGTTATCCACAACCCCCTTCTTTTTTGCTTTTAAAACCGCATTCCATTCAAAACCATGCCATAAATTCTGGCGGGGAATTTTTGGCGTAGGGCGTCTAGTGTCGGGATTGTTTGTAATATGCGGAAAGGGCTTAAACGTCTCTGTTTGTTTTCAGTCGGCGTGCTTCTTTCGGGCGCCGCCACATCCCACGCGTTCACCCTTTCGACTTCCGTCGAAGCAATAACCATTCCCGGCGTGGGCGGGACTTTTACCCCTGTCAATTTTGAAAATACCTACTCCAGCCCCGTTGTTGCCTGCACTTACAATCTAGCCTCTTCCGCCAACAACGAAGCGGGAGTGCGCATTCAGTCTGCCGGTCCAAGCGGAATGCAGATTCGCATTCAACGTCCGCGAAATTCGGCTGCAGTTACTCCTGGAACGGTCTTTTGCCTCGTTGCGGAAGAGGGCGTGAACACTTTGCCGGATGGGCGACGAATTGAAGCCCGCCGCGTGTTATCGACTGTGACCCATGGTCGGACTGTGCCGCTTGGGTTTGGCAATGGGTCACCCGCCACAATGCAAAACGTTTCAAGCCAGTTTTCAGGGTTCACCAATCCGTTTGTGCTGGGCCAGGTGATGACGTTCAACGATACAACATACACGACATTCCACTCCAACGATTGTGATGATCGCCGTAACCCACCCTATGATGCCGGATTTGCTGATGGAATTTGTGTCACCAAAACGGTCAGCGAAGACAATATTGTTGCAGCCAATGAGACGCTTGGCATCATTGTAATCGAAACAGGGAGCGGAAGTTACGATGGCATTGCCTATGCAGGCGCGCTAGGGGCAGACCAGATCAATGGCGTTGGAAATGGCGGCTCGTCTTACAGCCTAGGTGCTGACTTTGAATTCGCCGTCGCCACGCTCTCCGGGCAAGACGGTGGCGATGGTGGTTGGGCTGTATTCCTTGGCGGTGCAGCGGTGGGTGGTTCTTCGCTTACAATAGCCATTGACGAGGATACTCTGAACGATGCTGAGCGGAACCACACCCAAGAAGAAGTTGCGTATTTTGCAGTGAGGCGAACGCCACTTTTCACGGCATCCAAAACCGTTGACCGTCTATCGATTGCTGAAACCCTTTCGCTCAACTACGAAATAGCGATCGAAAATACCGGTCAGCTTGACCAAACCGGGGTCGTGATTTCGGATGTACTGCCGGATGGTTCAGCAGGTGTTTTGTCGGGCCCGACCGAGAGCCTATCCTCTGATGGTGTTTTCGAGGTGGGCGAAACGTGGACCTATACCGTTTCATATGCGGTGACGCCCGCTGATATCTCTAGCGCTTCTGATCTCATCAACACCGTTACCGTTTCCACAGACCAATATGCCTCCGAAGGGTTTAGCGATGAAACGGCTACCGCGACGACGGTTATCGTGCCGCCCAATCCTTCAATTACAGTGACCAAAACGGCGGACAACGATACGAATGTTCCGGCGGGTGTGACCGTTACTTATACTTATGTGGTTCAGAATACCGGGAACCAGTTTATTTCTAATGTTTCGCTCACCGACAGCCATAACGCCTCGGGCCCGGTGCCAACACCTGGCAATGAAACTCTGTCGCTTGATGCAGGGGTGATCGGAGACTCGACCGATGGAACTTCCAATGACGGTATTTGGGATACGTTGGCACCCGGTGATCAAATCACGTTTACTGGCACATATGTGGTTACGCAAAACGATGTGGACACTTTGCAATAGCCAGTAAGCGCATTTGGCGTTCAGGTTTTGCAACAGAGCCTCGGCTTAATCATGCCATTCACGAAGCGTGAATGGTAAAAACGGTCCATTCGCGAAGTTATCAGCGCTTCCCGCGTAGTTTGTCTGGCAGGTTTGTAATTTCGCTTTTCTAATGAGCCTCATCGAAAAACTCAGATGAGGTTCACCAATGAGTATCGTTCCCTTTGCCGAAGCCGGTTTCGTAATTCAGATCCATGCTCTCTCTGCAATTGCGGCACTTGTTTTGGGTTCCGTGGTTCTGTTTCGCAAGAAAGGGACGCGTTTTCACAAACTGATGGGCAAGCTTTGGGTATTACTGATGCTCACTGTCGTTTGCAGCTCGTTCTTTATCCATACGCTCAAGGTGTGGGGGAATTTCAGTCCAATCCATTTAATCTCTGTGGCTACCTTGGGCTCGCTGGGCTGGGGAGTTTACGCCGCCCGTGTTGGACGCATCAAGACGCATGAGCACACAATGAAGGGGGTCTTTTGGGGCGGTCTTGTTACCACAGGAGCATTGACCCTGGTGCCCGGTCGAATTCTCAGCGACGTGTTTATTCCTGAAAACGTATTCCCGTTCATGTCGGTTACCACCTCCATTTGGTTGGCCGGGCTGACGCTCGCAGTTGGGTTTATTTACGGTTTTTGGCGGCAGAACCGCGGCTGAACAAACGTCCACAATACGTAACATCAGAAAGGATCATGTCATGTGGGAAAACACTGTTGATGTAATCGCAAATATCCCCGTTTGGGTGCCGATTCTGTTTTGTTTTTTGGTTTGGCTTGGCCTCATCTCAGCCAAAGAACGAGAAGCACCGAAATGGATTTACGTCACGTTCTTGTCGTTTCCGCTTATCCCGATGGTCCAAGCCAGTTCATCATCCAACTTGGCGCTTGCCTGGAGTGTGTTTGTGGTCGGAATGCTTTTGGGTGCAACCTTTGGCTATCGGCTACAGGAAAGATGGCTACTTGAAGATTTGGGCGATGCGGTTCGGGTTTCCGGGGAGTGGGTCAGCATGGGCGTCATGATGTTGATATTTTTCACTCAAGTGATCAGCGGGATTATGTCGGACATGCGCCCAGACCTTGCGTCACTACCAGCGGTGATCGCTATTTTTGGTCTGATCGTGAGCGCAGGGACAGGCAGCTTTGTGGGTCGCGCTTTGCGGGTAATTTTGGCCTCTCCCTTGCGCGCATCATGAAGCATTTGGCTTCCAATCTCTTTTCAACTTGTTTAAGTTTTCAGGGTCGATTGGAGCGATGGAGCTATTGAATGCGCTGGAGAGGCCGTAAACGCAGTTCAAATGTGGATGATCAACGTCGAGGTGGCGGTGGTGGCTTTGGATTTCCCGGTGGTGCAGGCAGGCGCAGGGGCATTCAAATACCCCGAGGCAGGCGCTCCAGCGGTGGCATGGGAATTGGTACCATGGTTATCATTGGTATCGTGTTGCTTGTTTTGGGCATTAATCCGCTCACGCTGCTTGGCGGCGGGCTAGGCGGCAGTCTCGGTGGTGATTTCGCACCGCAAACACCTGCTCCCCGGTCTCAAAAGGTTGACCGCTCCCAACCACGCGCAACGGATCAAGGACGCTTGTTTGTGGAAACAATTCTGGGTTCCACCGAAGAAGTATGGACGAATATTTTTGCTCAGTACGGTCGGCAGTATCCGAAGCCCACGCTCAATATTTTCAATGGGCAGATTCGGTCGGCCTGCGGTTTGGCGTCTTCAGCGTCGGGGCCGTTTTACTGTCCCGGTGATTCTGAAGTCTATATCGACTTGAGTTTCTTTCAGCAGCTGGAGCGGGAGTTCCAAGCGGGCGGTGATTTCGCGCAGGCCTATGTGATCTCCCACGAAGTCGGGCACCATGTGCAAAACGTGATCGGGGTCCTGCCTCAATTCAACAAGATGCGGCGCTCCATGGGAAAAGTCGAAGTGAACAAGATGTCCGTTAAGGTCGAGTTGCAAGCTGATTGTTTCGCCGGGCTTTGGGGGCACTATGTGGCCAAACAAGGCTGGTTGGAAGCCGGCGATCTGGAAGAGGCGCTGGTTGCAGCAAATCAAATCGGCGATGATACAATCCAGAAACGAACACAGGGCTACGTGGTTCCTGAAAGTTTCAGTCACGGCACGGCTGAGCAGAGACGATATTGGTTCCGGCGGGGGTTTGAATCAGGTCGTCTTGAAGCGTGCGACACATTCAAAGCTCGCAAGCTCTAATAGCGCTTGTTTTTCTGGATGGGTATCTGGATTGACTAGATCGGACCGATCTCAAGCAACATGGCCAGACGTCAATTTTTAGACGTCCCAAAGGTTTGGCTATGGGGCTGGTTGAAGACCGCAACTGCTAGAGAGTGCGGTCTTCGGTAATTGTATTATCGTTGTTGATTTCCCACTCCGACGACAAGACGCCGCTTGGGCTCACTGACATCGGTGTGCGGCGCAAGGCAATGTTTGATAGCCCGCGGCCAAGTGCGTTTTTGTCTGTGGATTTTACTGTACTTCGCATGTCTGTGTTCAGTTCCATTGTTTTTCTCCGATCGTACATAAGCACGGGATGCGATGGAAAAAAGGTTCAAGATTCACAATTCGTTGAACAGTCTGTCAAACGATCGCAATTGGCATTCAGGATTTGATGAGAGTTGGCCAAACCCGTCGATTTCGTTCGGCAAAGATCTGAATATGGCCGATTGTCTTTAGGCCGAAATCAGACGGGTTAAGCAAGTGTTTCTCGACAGTCGCTTTCGGAAAGAAACGATCCAGAATGAAAACCCTAGAAGGGGGTATCATGCCGTCGTCTGAGGTCGCAAAAATTTGCAGTTTTCCTGTGAAGCGAGTGAGGTCGGGAACGGGTGTTTCCCTGCCCCAATCAATCTCATGCAGCTTCGGGTTTGTGCACCATCGACGCCATTGCCAATATACGCCTCGGGGGAGGTTTGTTTTCATGCCAAGAAGAATGCCCGGCAGATACCCGAGTATTTTTGTGACAAGGGGGCCCAAAACAAACCAGAAAAGAATGATTTGCGGCATGAAGTGCCATGGGTGTGTGGGCCAATAGGCAAGCCCTGAATTGATGCCGGTATGCGATGCAACTTTATCTGCATTTTCATGGAACGGCATACAAAAGCCACCAAGCGAGTGGCCAATGGTGTGGATTTCCAAGTTGCCGAAATTAGCCACCACATAGTCCAGTGCCGCAGACTGATCGCGGATGCCCCAGTCTGCCATGGTGGTTTTAGAGGCTTTAATGTCTTCTATCGAGATCCGCCCCGTATCGCGGTACTCGTAAATCAGAATGTGGCGTTTCGTTTCGCTGGAATACCACTCGCAGAATGGTTTGTAATAACTGGTGGGGACGCCCGTCGCACCGTGCAAAACTGCTATGCCAGTGGCAGACTGGTGCTTGAATATGAACCCCCGAAGCGTTCTGTCATCGGCGGTTACTAAGTCTATGTCCTGCCACATCAGACCTTAGCGCTCGGTGAGTAGCGCCTCACCTTTTTGGGCCTTAATCATATTGATGAAACGGCGGAACAGGTAATGGCTGTCTTGTGGTCCGGGTGATGCTTCCGGGTGATGTTGCACGGAAAATACGGGTTTTCCTTCAACTGCAATTCCGCAATTTGTACCGTCGAACAATGAGACGTGGGTTTCAACCACTCCGTCCGGCAATGTTTCACCATCCACTGCAAATCCGTGGTTCATGGAAACAATCTCAACTTTGTCAGTGGTATGATCTTTCACCGGATGGTTTGCGCCGTGATGGCCCTGATGCATTTTCATTGTTTTTGCGCCAAGTGCCAATGCGAGCATTTGATGGCCAAGACAAATACCAAACACGGGAAGATCTGTTTTCAAGATTTCCGCGATTGTTTTGACCGAGTATTCTCCGGTTGCAGCCGGGTCGCCCGGACCGTTTGACAGGAAGATGCCATCGGGCTTTTGTGCTAGCACGTCTTCCGCGGATGCAGTCGCCGGCATGATTGTCACTTTGCAACCAAGGCCCGCAAGCAAGCGAAGGATGTTTCGTTTCACGCCAAAATCAATTGCCACCACATGATAGGCCTCGTCGTTTGAAACGCCGTACCCTCCATTCCAAACCCATGGTTTTTCAGACCACGGCTTCTCCTGTCCGTGGCCTACACCTTTCGCCAGATCGAGGCCTTCCAATCCGGACCATTCCATGGCCTGTGCGCGCAGGGCATCCAGATCAAAATTGCCTTCCGGATCATGCGCAATCACACAATTGGCGAGGCCTTTCTCACGAATGAGATTGGTAAGCGCGCGCGTGTCCACGCCGCTCATGGCGATGATGTTTTTGGATTTCAGCCATTCGTCTAAATGCTTCACCGAGCGATAGTTGGACGGGTTGGTGATATCGGCTTTGAAGACCGCACCTACAGCAGCTTCAATTTTTTCGGGCGTGAGCGTTTCAAGGTCTTCATCATTGGTTCCCACATTGCCGATATGGGGAAACGTGAAGGTGATAATCTGACCTGCGTATGAAGGATCGGTCAGGATTTCCTGATAACCCGTGATCGCCGTATTGAAACAAATCTCTGCCTGAGCGGTTCCTGTTGCGCCACATCCGGCTCCTTCAATCACAGTTCCGTCCGCAAGCACGATTACGGCAGTTGGCTTCGTGTGGGTCCAGGGTTCGGGAGAGTCTGTCATCATATGCTCGCAAAGTTGCACGCAGGCATGCCTGCGCGATGGTGCGTTAAATTTAGTGGCTGAAATCGCAAAATAGAGGAGCAGCAAGCAACCGTCAACCAATGAGAAAATATATAAAATATAATAAAATCAACAAGTTAAACTTTCTATCCACCATTGCTTGCGTAGGTAAATGGAGGTAGGTTCTGCGCTTAACATGAAGGATGGATTGATGCGGAATCGAATCTCCGATGCTTTGAAACAAGCAATGAAAGACAAAGATGCGCGAAAAGTGGGAACGTTGAGCCTTGTGAGCGCTGCAATCAACGAGCGTGATATAGCGCTTCGTGGCAAAGGCAAAGACAAGGCCGATGAGGAAGAAGTTCTCGATATTCTGACCAAGATGGTGAAGCAGCGGGAGGAATCTTCCAAGCTTTACCATGAGGCGGGGCGCACTGAACTCGAAGCACAGGAACTCGAAGAAATCGGCATTATTCGCGAGTTCCTGCCTCAACAATTATCACCTGAAGAAGCCGAAGCGGCTGTGACTGAGATAATCGCGGAAACTGAAGCCGCATCCCTGCGTGACATGGGCAAGGTGATGGGCCTGCTGAAAGAGCGTTATCGTGGGCAGTTGGATATGGGCGTTGTGGGCCCGCTTGTGAAAACCAAACTGGGCGCTTGACGCGCTGCCCGCAGCGCTCGTTTCTGGAACTCTTAAAATGACGCGACGTGTGTCCATCGCTCTTGTTCTCATTGGTGCCACGCTCATGAGTTTCGTTGGCCTGATTCTGCGCAATATCGAAGCGGCAGATGGCTTTCAGATCATGGCGTATCGTTCGCTTTCGTTGAGTGTCATCGTTCTTGCGTTTGCGTGTTGGCATCGACGCGAGACGGTTTCGGTTTTTCTTGGTCAAATCGATTTGAAAGATGCCTTGGTTGGCCTCTTTCTGGGAGGTGCGTTTACGCTCTATGTGTTTGCTCTGCTCACCACTAACATCGCGAGTGCTTTGTTCATTCTCGCATGCTCTCCGGTTTTCGCGGCGATACTTTCATGGATGCTGTTAAAAGAGCCGCCCACGCCCGCCACATTGGTGGCAATTTTATTGGCGCTTATTGGTGTGACATTAATGGTATCTGACGGCATTTCCGATGGTCGGCTTTTGGGTAATCTTTGTGCAGTTGCCTCATCGTTTTGTTTTGCGGTTATGCTCGTGCTGATCCGCAAATATGACCGCGATCCGCTGGGAGGCACGTTTTTGGCCGGAGTATTTTCTTCGATTGGTAACGCGGTCTTTGCGCTGTTGATCGGCTCCGGGCTGTTCATAAGTGCGTGGGATTTAGGGTTAAGCCTGTTTATGGGTGCCTTTACGATTGGTCTTGGCATTGCTTGCGTCACGGCCGCGGCACGTCACTTGCCAGCCTCTGAAGTCAGCATTCTCGTTTTGCTGGAGAGTGTACTTGGCCCGATCTGGGTTTGGCTGTTTTTGAATGAGGATACGACTGCGATTGTATTAATCGGCGGTGCGATTGTTTTTGGTGCTGTGGTATTACAAACGCTCGCCGCATCGAAGCGGCGAACGGCTTAATTTCAGACGTGACGGGGCATCACAAAAACGATTAGAACGGCAGAATGCTCTCGATCTTGGAAGCTGCTGAGGCAACCTTACTTGGCATAAACATGCAGATCGTCACGAACACGAGGTTGTAATAACTCGTATAGGCAAGTGCCTTTTGAAACGGACCGTCTTTGTTTTCTTCTTCCACCACGAACCCTTTTGGCGCGTTAGAGGCGGTGTAGTTTTGAACCGGTGGGGTGATGTATGATTTTGAAATCTTCAAACCAAAGGAACCCATGCTTTCACTCCGTTTGATTAATGGACTATGAAAATTATCGCGGAAAGAAATTAACTGCTCCCTTCATCAATCATTACAATTTTAACGAGTTGAGACATTTTTCTGAGTTGCTGATTTTGCTATTGGAGCCGCCCTGGACGGGGATTTTCGATGTCAAAATCAATAAGACGCGGCTTTATCCACATCATCCACACGCAGTACTCTAAAATTGTTTTCTCAAACAATGGCGAAGTGGGGTTTAACTCGCTAAATAGGTTAGATGCGTTTTCCAGACAGTTTTCTTGATGACATCAGAGACCGGCTTCCCATCTCGGAAGTCATCGGTCAGCGCGTGGCATTCGATAAGAAGAAAACAAACGTGGCAAAGCGCGACTATTGGGGTTGCTGCCCGTTTCATGGAGAAAAAACGCCCAGTTTTCATTGTGAGGATCACAAAGGCCGGTACTATTGTTTTGGTTGCGGCGTTTCCGGTGATCATTTCAGGTTTCTGACTGAGCTCGATGGCATTGGATTTGCCGAGGCGGTTGAGCGCCTTGCCGCGCAGGCGGGCCTTCCCATGCCTGTCCTCGACAAGCGCGAGCAAGAACGTGAGGAAAAACGAAAGACGCTGTTCGATGTGATGGAAATGGCGTCGAAGTTCTTTCAGTCTAAATTGCACGAACCTGTGGGAGCCGAAGCGCGCGCGTATCTCCGCAACCGCGGGCTTTCGCCCGCCATCCAGCAGGAATTCGGCATTGGCTTTGCGCCGGATAGCCGAAATGCACTGAAACAATTTTTGGCAGACAAGGGCATTGAAGCAGCCCAGATGGAGGCGTGCGGGCTCGTGAACCACGGAGAGGGCATCGCCGTCTCCTACGATAAGTTTCGCGGACGGATCATGTTTCCCATTCCCGATTCAAGAGAGCGCGTAATTGCGTTTGGCGGGCGGGCCATGTCGCCAGATGCGCTGGCGAAATACATGAACTCGCCAGAAACCGAATTGTTTCACAAATCGAATGTGCTCTACAATTATGCCAAGGCCCGGAAGCCAGCCTACGATCAGTCGCAAGTCATCGCTGCAGAAGGCTACATGGATGTTATCGCACTCCATGCTGCGGGCTTCCACAATGCGGTAGCACCGCTTGGCACCGCGCTGACTGAACGTCAAATCATGCTCCTCTGGAAGATGAACAACGAGCCGATTTTGTGTTTTGACGGCGATGGTGCAGGGCTAAAGGCCGCTTACCGAGCAGTTGATCTGGTTTTGCCGTTGCTTAAGCCCGGCCATTCCGTACGTTTTGCGATGCTACCTGACGGGAAAGACCCCGATGACCTCATTCGCGATAGCGGACCTGATGCCATGCGCGATGTAATTGATGGCGCTTTGCCATTGGCTCAAATGCTTTGGAACCGCGAAATTTCTTCTGGGGTTTTCACGACGCCCGAACGCCGCGCTGAACTTGAAGGACGCATGCGCCAAATCGTCAACAGTATTCGAGATGACAGTGTCCGGCGGCATTATGAGCAAGACAGCCGTGAGCGTTTGCAAGGGTATTTCAATCGAGATGGAAACACCGCAAGACAACCCCGCGGTGGCGGCAACTACCCCAATCGATCGCAAGGCGCTCAAGGGTATCGGTATGGCAAAGATCAGCGGTCGATGGGCACAGGACGCTCGTTTAGTGCCAGTCCTTCGCTACTCTCCAGCAATTTGTTCAAGAAAGGCAGCGGTCGTGTTTCTCTGCGCGAGGCGGCATTGATTGGTGGGTTGGCGTTTCATCCGGTGCTTGGGGTGGAGTTTTTTGAAGAACTGTCTACGCTTTTGCTTGAGAACAAAAGCATTCGCGAATTGCAGTCGATGTTACTCGATGCACTTGCCACATGGGATGGGGATGAACCCGCCCCTCCTCGTGAAGAGGTCCGGAGGATTGCGACAGAGCGCGGCATGGGTGATTTCCTCGACGCCCTGAGTTTGCAACTCAAATCAAATAAACTCTGGCAGCTTTTGCCGGAAGCAGCGTTTGAAGACGCAAGGGACGGATGGCGGCAAGCTTATACCTTGCATCTGAAAAACCAAACACTACATACGGAACTCAAAGCAGCAGAACGCGCGTTGGCTGATGATGATAGCCAAGAAAATCTCGAAAGAATGTTGCTTATTCAACAAGAACTCACCCGAAGTGATGGGGTGGAGGCATTGATAGACGGATTTGGAATCTCATCCGGGAGACCGGCAAAGGGGTTTTAGAGCGTCTAAACGCGCGGTTAGGCGCGTAAAAATGTCTTGACCTGTTACCGCTTTAACGGAATCTGTGTTTTCGGATCGCAAGAATATGTGCAGGGCAGCTAAAACCAACAGATATTCCCGACTAACCGGTTTCCGGACGAGCTCTGGATTTGTCTGCTTAATGCAGGGTTAACCACGTTTGGGCTACTTGAAGCGGACTAGTCTCGCGGGTGATTCGCAGAAGGTTTCGCACCTTCTTGTTGTTGGTCGCGGCTGTATGGAAGATTACAGGTGGTTACACACCTGATGGAGCATGGGTTTACATGGCTACTAAGGCAAAAGTCAAAAAACAAGACGCGGAAGTCAAAGACGAGAAAAGCGAAGGCCAGGATGGTCCCATTCTTGATCTAAGCGATGCCGCCGTTAAAAAAATGATTAAAGCCGCAAAAAAGCGCGGCTACGTGACAACTGAAGAACTCAACGCGGTTCTGCCTTCTGAGCAAGTATCATCGGAACAAATCGAAGATACGATGTCCATGTTGTCTGACATGGGCATTAATGTTGTTGAAGAAGACGAAGTCGAAGAAGAGGCAGAAGGCGGCGATCTGGTTGAAACAACCGGTAAGGCTGTAACAACCGCTAAAAAACGTGAGCCCACCGACCGCACCGACGACCCGGTTCGCATGTATCTGCGCGAAATGGGTACGGTGGAACTTCTTTCCCGCGAGGGCGAAATCGCGATTGCGAAACGCATAGAAGCAGGCCGCGAGACCATGATCGCCGGGCTTTGCGAGAACCCGCTAACCTTCCAAGCGTTGATCATCTGGCGGGATGAACTCGTTGAGGAAAACATTCTCCTTCGTGATATTATCGATCTGGAAGCAACCTATGCCGGGCCGGATGCGAAAAACGCACCGATTGCTGACCATAGCCAGGAAGCGAAAGCCAAGGAAGAAGAAGAGAAAAAACCTGAAAAACAGGTGGACCCCCTGACCGGTGAAACGCTTGAAGGCCAGGAAGACGAAGACGACGACGATGACGACGACGATATGGAAGCAAGCCTGTCGCTTGCGGCCATGGAAGCGGAGTTGAAGCCCCAGGTTTTTGAAACACTGAACTTCATCGCCTCTGAGTATAAGAAGCTTCGCCGTTTGCAGGATCAGTTGGTCGAAAAGGCGCTTGATAACAAGAAGCTCTCGCCGGCGCAGGAGAAACGGTATAAAGAGCTTCAGGACGGCATCATCAAGGCTGTTAAATCGCTCTCGCTCAATAACAACCGGATTGAAGCGCTGATTGAGCAGCTCTACGCGATCAACAAAAACCTGTTGAGCCTTGAAGGCCGTTTGCTGCGTTTGGCAGAATCCTACGGTATTCCGCGCGAGGTGTTCCTTGAAGAATATTTCGGCTCCGAACTAGACCCGAACTGGATTCGCCGGATTGCAAACCTTTCATCCCACGGCTGGAAGGAGTTCAACAAGGGCGAGAACAAGCAGATCAAGGCGTTGCGCAGTGAGATTCAGGGCCTTGCGGGAGAGACCGGTCTGCAGCCGACCGAATTCCGCCGGATTGTTCACAAAGTGCAGAAAGGCCAGCGTGAGGCGGCCCAGGCCAAGAAGGAAATGGTGGAAGCGAACCTCCGCCTCGTGATTTCCATTGCGAAGAAATATACGAACCGCGGCCTGCAGTTCCTTGACCTCATTCAGGAAGGCAATATTGGCCTCATGAAAGCGGTTGATAAATTCGAATATCGCCGTGGGTATAAATTCTCGACCTATGCCACATGGTGGATCAGGCAGGCGATCACGCGCTCGATTGCTGATCAGGCGCGCACGATCCGTATTCCGGTCCACATGATCGAAACGATCAACAAGATTGTGCGGACCTCGCGCCAGATGCTGCATGAGATTGGCCGTGAGCCGACACCGGAAGAACTTTCCGAGAAGCTTGCCATGCCGCTCGAGAAAGTGCGCAAGGTGCTGAAAATCGCGAAAGAGCCGATTTCCCTTGAAACACCGATCGGTGACGAGGAAGACAGCCATCTCGGTGATTTCATTGAAGACAAGAATGCGATCCTGCCGATTGATGCGGCCATTCAGGCGAACCTGCGCGAGACCACTACACGTGTGCTTGCCTCACTTACACCGCGCGAAGAACGCGTATTGCGGATGCGCTTTGGCATCGGCATGAACACGGACCATACGCTGGAAGAAGTGGGTCAGCAGTTCAGCGTGACGCGCGAACGCATTCGTCAGATTGAGGCGAAAGCATTACGGAAGCTGAAACATCCTTCCCGCTCACGCAAATTGAGGTCTTTCCTCGACAGCTAAGCTTCGAACAATCGCAAGAAGCCGCCCGTTTGAGGCGGCTTTTTTTTGTGCTATATCGTTCGCATGAATATTCCGCTGACCCATGCTGCCGAAGGATTGGAACGCCGTGCTTTCACGGTGAAAGATGTTTTGCGCATGGTGGAAATGGGCGTGTTGGGGCGCGATGAGCGGTTTGAGCTGATCGGTGGGGAGATCGTGCCAATGTCGCCAAAGGGCATCCGACATGAGATTATCAAGCAGTGGGTAAACCAGACACTCGTAAAACAATTGTCGGATGATTTTGACATCATCCCGGAGACCACGTTCTACTTGTCTGACGACACGTTTATTGAGCCGGATTTTGTGATTTATCCGGCTGGCCAATTGGCTGAACTTTCACCGCAAACCTGCAAACTCGCCATCGAGATAGGGGACTCAAGTCTGTCTTATGACCTGGGGCGCAAGGCCAGACTTTATGCGGAATTCGGAATTCAGGAACTATGGGTGATTGATGCGAATTCGCATGAAACCACGGTGCACCGCGATCCAAAGGATGGTTCGTATGGTACCATCACGCAAGTGGCAAAGGATGCGGATCTGTCTCCCCGTCTCGTGCCTGATTTGACGCTTCGTCTTTCGGATATGGGCTGATGTCTTTTCTCAAGAAGCTTTTTGGCGGTGGCGGTGGCAGTGGTGAGCCCGGCGGCGGAGCGAAGCCTGTGGCCGAAGTCACCCATGACGGTTTTCAGATTGCCACAACGCCAATTGAAGAAGGCGGACAGTTTCGCGTGGCAGCCATGATCAGCAAGGAAGTGGGCGGTGAGGTGAAATCTCATCGCCTGATCCGCGCAGACATGTGCGGTTCCGCTGAGGAAGCGTCCGACATCGCCTTGCGTAAAGCGAAAATGATGATTGATGAACAGGGCGAGCGGATTTTAGGGTAGGGGTTGGCGCTTTCTGGTCGGCACCGTCAGATGCTGCTACTTCATCATCCTTGGTCTCATTCCTAGTTAGTCATCGTCGCTTGCTAATATTCTGTTATCACCTTTCTCAGTTAGCCATCCTCGGGTCTGCGCCTAGTCAGTCATCCCTGGGCACTACCATTCTGTCATTGCCATCCTCCGCTAGTCATCCTCGGGCTTGACCCGAGGATCCACGCCCAGACCGCAGGAAAACCGAACGTCAAATGCAATCGGCAAGAACGGTAGCTCGTGCGTGGATGCCCGGATCAAGTCCGAGCATGACGTGTATCGAGAATGCCCTGACTATGACAAGAGAGTATGGTTTGCCTATGGTGGATGTGGGGTGAGCCCCTCAAGTGCTGAAGGTAAAACAAAAACTTATCCCCGTTCCAAAAACCTTCTTCATACTCTTCTCACCAGCAGGAAGCATGGCTTTGGAACGTACGGCCTTGATCCATCGGCCTGCTGGTGGCGGAGCGGCAGTGGCCATAGTCTTCACTTGCAAATACTACCAAGCGTTGGTTTGCGGGTGATCGATCAAGCTTCCCGAAAGGGGGTTGATCAAGACAGTGGACGGCTTACGGACCGCGCAAAACCCGGTATCGGAACCTGACTGTGAATAAAGGTTTGCTGATCGGAGACGGCGTGTATCCAAGAGGCATCGGCGGGTAATGCGCTTAAAGGAAACCCGCTTGATGACATCAAATCTCCGCACAGGGTCCGGCAGCCCAGCGCACCGGGCATTTAATTTCGTTGGGCCCTGTTTCATGCACCATGCATGGCAAAGGATACCTCGAACACTGACCTCTCAAACTACTGCGCTGGACCCGCGCGAGTGAACAATCTTGCATGTCCAATCCTTACAGCGATAGAAAAGCAGAAGCTGAAAGACGCAAACCGGAATGCCGCAATGACCCAACACCACCTCACCATATCAACTTCCGGTCAGGGCCTCTATGAATTTACCGATGAGGTTCATGCGTTTGTGCGGGGGAGTGGTATGGAGGTCGGGCTCTGCACAATCTTTGCTCGGCACACGTCTTGCTCGTTGGTCATTCAGGAAAATGCAGACCCGGAAGTTCAGACCGATTTGAAGAACTTCTTTGCGCGGCTGGTGCCGCCAACCTCTGACCCGGCCATGGTCTATATCACGCATACCTATGAGGGGCCGGATGACATGCCCGCCCATATCAAGGCGGCGCTTACGCAAACGTCGATTTCCATTCCGGTTTCGCAAGGCGCGTTGGCGCTCGGCACCTGGCAAGGTATCTATCTGTTTGAGCATCGAGATCGGCCACACAACCGAAATGTGGTGCTGCATTTATCTGCCTAAACCCACCCAAAATGCCACAGCCTGACCCCTGTTAGCAGACGGTCGCCCGCCCCATATTTTTCGTAGACAAAACATTTCGAAAGAAAGCTGCGATGGCGCAGGATGCTGGGGAAATAATTTCAGAAATTCAAGACAAGAACGTCATCGTTTTCGATGGGGAATGTGTTTTGTGTTCCGGGTTTTTCAATTTCGTTTTGAAACGCGACAAGGCGAAAGCCTTTCATTTCATAACGGCACAATCGAGCCTTGGTGAAGCGCTTTACGAGCACTACGATCTCAAAGCAGGTGATTACGACACCAATCTTGTGCTGATTGAGGGGCAATTGTTCGAGCGCCTCCACGGGTTTTTTGAGGTGATGAAAATCATCGGATGGCCATGGCGCGGCTTAAACATGTTTAGTGTTTTTCCCGCGCCGCTGCTCGACTGGTGTTATTACCGGATTGCCCGAAATCGATACACCCTGTTCGGACGGCGGGCCACATGTCTGGTTCCAACACCGGACTTGAAGGAGCGGTTCCTTGGCTGACAAAAAGCGTGTGGTTTTGATTGGTGCGACCGGGCTGTTCGGAGGGCTACTTGCCCAGCGTTTTGCTAATGAAGGTGAATTTGAACTGATCGCGTGCGGTCGGCGCAAAAATCCGCTCGAAGCTCTAAGCAGCGAAACTGGCGTCACCTACAGACTTGTGGATCGCGACAATGCGGCGGCCGTTGATGCGCTCCTGCAAGCGCTGAATCCATTTGCCGTGGTGGATTGTTCGGGGCCGTTTCAATTTTACGAAGGCGACCCATATCGCTTCGCTCGGCAAGTGATCAACGCGGGCGCGCATTACCTTGATATCGCCGATTGTGCGGATTTTGTTTCAGGCATCCACGCGTTGGATGAAGTGGCGCGGAAAAACAATGTTGTTGCGATTTCCGGTGCCAGTACAACGCCTGCAATTTCGTCCGCCGTCTGCGAGCAACTCACGAAAGATATGGGGCGGGTAATTTCCATCGATACGGCGATCATTCCGGGCAATCGGGCACGCCGTACTTATTCCGTGATGAAGGCGATCCTCGGACAGATTGGCCAACGTTTTTCGATTAAGCAGAACGGCCAAGAAACGACGGTGCGCGGTTGGAGTGATACGCGCAGCATCGATCTCGACGTGAAGGGGAAGCCGGTTGTGAATGGCAGGCTGGCTTCGCTCGTGAATACGCCTGATGCGGCTCTTCTTCCTTCGCTTTACGAGGCAGAAACTGTGCGCGCGCGTGCCGGGTTGGAGGTGAAGCTTTTTCATCATGCCCTCGGGTTTGGCGGGCTTTTTGTGAGGTGGCGTATCCTGCCATCGCTTGCTCCTTTTACGGGTCTTATTCGCTGGACTGCGAGTTGGTTTGAATGGATGGGCACAGACGCGGGCGGGATGCAGGTCGCGGTTGTGGGAGAGACTTCAGACGGCCAAACGGTGGAGCGTCATTGGGACTTGGTAGCCAGCGACGGTAACGGGCCACACATTCCCACGCTTCCAGTGTCGATAATCCTGGAACAGTTGAACGCGGGAGAAGTACAAGCCGGTGCGCGGGCCTGCACGGGTGAGATATCATTGCTGGACGTGGAGAAAGCCGTTGCAACCATTGATGGCGGATGTCAGGCTTCAGAGCAGGTTCTCACGCCGATTTTCAAGGCTGCCCTTGGTGCTAAGTTTGATGAATTGCCCGAAATCATTCAGGCGTTTCATTCTGGTTTTGGTGCATCCTCTTATGCGGGAAAGGCGAATGTGCGCGGACCCTCTGGGGTTTTCGGCTATTTGATTGCGCGGCTTTTCGGTTTTCCCGCCGGCGGTGAAGAAATGTCGGTGGAGGTCACAAAATCTGCGGAAGGCAAAAGTGAGCTTTGGCAACGCGATTTTAACGGCAAGGTCTTTCGATCCCATTTGCGGTTGAATGAGCAGGTTCAAGTTGAAGAAAAGTTTGGTCCGCTCTCGTTTACAATCGGACTGGATGTGAAAGACGGGAAACTTATCTATCCGGTCACGAAGGGCCGGGCTTTCGGGATCATACCAATGCCGAAGTTTTTGCTGCCCAAGAGCATTGCCCATGAAACGGTGGATGAGAAGGGAAGGTTTCGATTTGATGTTCTGCTCAAGGCGCCCTTTGGTGGGCGCATCGCGCATTATCAAGGGTGGCTCGTCAAGCGCGACCCGTGAACTCGAGGAATGCTTGATAGAGCGCTTTGGAACGCGCTGTGTCCATTTCAGGTTCCACCAGGCGAAACCCAATAAATGCCGCATATTCGAGGGTGGCCAGCTCAGATGACTTATCCCCGTCATAGTGGCCTGATGTACTGTAGAGCTTTGCGAGCCAAGCGATGCGTTCTTTATCCGCTATCGTGACACGCTTCTGAACTTCTGTGTTGGAGATCGCCAATTGTCTAATGCCCGTTTCAATTGCCGGATCAAGCCGTCCCGCCAGTTCATTAAGAAGGTCGCGTCGGGAAGATTTAGTGGGTCCATTTGCAATGATCTGTTCGTTGAAGCGCTGGTGCCATTCGTCTGCGAGGCTTTCGAGGAAGCCATTTATGCTTTCGAAGTGAAAGTAAAATGAGCCACGGGTCTTTTGTGCGCGCTCGCACAAGGTTTCGATGGTCAGGCCATTGGGGCCCGTTTTTGCAAGGACTTGTAATCCGAGCTCAAGCCAGCTCTGTTTAGTGTATCGCTCCCGAGTCATAATTACCTACTATACTACATAGTATGTTTTTATCCAATATCAGAGAGCGTTGCGTTTCAAGAGGGCGTCTTTGTGTGTGAGATGAGCTGAAACCAGACTAAACCATACTATGAAGTATGTTTAGTATTCCATCTTACCGATGCGGGCAAACTCTTCACGCAATTCTGCGGTGGAAAGGGTTTCAAACGGGATCGCGAAGAAAGCGCTGATACGTTTTTCGAGGCGCTGCCAGGCCAGTTCAAATGCTTCATCGGCTGCTTCGATGGGTTCGGTCACATCGGCGGGATCTGGGATTCCCCAATGGCCTGTTACAGGTGCGCCCGGCCAGATGGGGCAGGTTTCACCGGCTGCGTTGTCACAGACTGTGAACACAAAATCGAGTTTTGGAGCATCAGGTAGAGCAAATTCATCCCAACTTTTTGATCTTGCGAACGTTGTGTCCAAGCCTTTGCGTTCGAGGCAGCGTATGGCCCCCGGGTTCGGCTCGCCTTTTGGCTGCGATCCAGCTGAAAACGCCTTGAGGTTGCGGGATTTTCCGTGGTGGTTAAGCAGCGCTTCGCCCAGGATCGAGCGGGCGGAATTGCCAGTACATAAAACAAGTGCGTGGTAGTTTTTATTGGTCATTTGGGTCTCCGTGGAGACTGCGATGCCCAACAATTATGACAAACGGATGAATGTAAGGCGCAAGCGTGCCAGGGGTTGAGTATGGCCGTATGTCACTTCTACGCTGGTCAGCCGCCAGTTGTACTCATGTGCCGTTTGACTGCCGGTGCCGCGTTCCGACCGATGACAAAATCATGGCCCTTTGGTTTGCGGCTGATAGCTTCATCAATCGCTTGTGCCACCAGTTCATTGCCTTCAGATTGGCGAAGCGGCGCGCGCAAGTCCGCCGCATCATCCTGCCCCAGGCACATGTACAGAGTCCCGGTACAGGTGAGCCGGACGCGATTGCAGCTTTCACAAAAATTATGCGTCATCGGAGTGATGAAGCCGAGGCGTCCGCCGGTTTCCTTAACCTTCACATAACGCGCAGGGCCACCGGTTTTGTAGGGAATATCCGAAAGTGAGTACTGCTCTTCAAGCCTTTGGCGAACGAGCGACAGTGGAAGATACTGGTCCGTGCGGTCTTCATCAATTTCGCCCAACGGCATGGTCTCGATCAGGGTGAAATCAAAGCCTTCGCCATGGGCCCATTTCATCATGCCTTCAATTTCGTGCTCGTTTACGTCCTTGAGGGCGACCGCATTGATTTTGATTTGCAAACCGGCCGACTTCGCAGCTTCAAGGCCATTCATGACTTGCGGCAGTCGACCCCAGCGCGTGATTTCAGCGAATTTTGCCTCATCAAGTGTGTCCACTGAAACATTGATACGCTTGACGCCGGCATCCACGAGTTCATTGGAATACTTAGCGAGTTGTGATCCGTTCGTGGTGAGGGTGAGCTCATCGAGGCCACCCCCATCGAGTAGTTTACCGAGATTATGGATGAGTTGCATAACTCCGCGACGCACAAGCGGCTCGCCGCCAGTCAAGCGCAGTTTTCGAACGCCTTTTTCGACAAAAACTGTGCAGAGGCGCTCCAACTCCTCAAGTGTAAGCAATTCCTGCTTTGGAAGAAACGTCATGTCTTCCGCCATGCAATAGACGCAGCGAAAGTCACAGCGGTCAGTGACCGACACACGGAGGTACTCAACCATCCGGCCAAAAGGATCAATCATGGAGGCATCATTCGTGTTCATGCGTATGAAATACCAAGTTTTTGCATCACAGAACAGTCAGGAAAATGTGTCTGATGTCGCATTTGTGGTCTTTTCAGCGGTTCCAATTCATGGAACTCTTCGACTTATTGTCACGAATTGGGAGGCGTGCGCAATGACAGATAGTTCGGTGAGAGGGAAACGCTCAGGAGGGCGCAGCGCGCGCATCGCATTGCGGTCGGAAAAACTGGCCGAGGAATTACGCCCGGTTCATGCGGGGCTTGTGGGCGGGACTTACAAGCCGCTGACCGATGCGGCGGTGGAACGGATCCATCAGGCAGCGCTCGACGCGCTTGAAACGATCGGAATTAGCGAAGCGCCCGAATCCGGAATAAAAATACTCACCGACGCAGGCGCCACCCTTGGCGATGATGGACGTATTCGGTTTCCCCGGTCGCTTGTGGAGGACATGCTCGCTGTGGCCGCCCGTGACATCACATTGTTTGGGCGTGATCCAAAACACGATCTTCTGCTTTCGGGCAGCCGCGTTCATTACGGAACCGCCGGTGCTGCGGTGCATATTGTTGATATTGAGAACAATGACTATCGCGAATCTTACCTCCAGGATTTGCACGATTCCGCGCGGATCACCGACAAACTCGACAATGTGCATTTTTTCCAGCGCACCATGGTGGCGCGCGATATCACCGATAATTACGAGTTGGATATCAACACGATTTACGCCAGTTGCTCTGCCACCAAGAAACACATCGGCACTTCCTTCGTGGAGCCTTCCTTTGTTCCGGGATGTCTCGAATTGCTGCATATGATTGCTGGTGGTGAAGATGAGTGGCGGTCGCGGCCGTTCCTGTCGAACTCAAATTGTTTCGTGGTCCCGCCGATGAAGTTCGCGACGGAATCCTGCGAGGTGATGGAGGCCTGCATCGAGGGCGGGATGCCGGTGCTATTGTTGTCTGCTGGACAAGCAGGTGCCACAGCGCCCGCGCCACTTGCCACAGCCATTGTTCAGGCAGTGGCGGAATGTCTGGCGGGCGTGGTTTATATAAATGCAATCAAGCCGGGCCATCCAGCGATTTTCGGCACCTGGCCGTTTGTGTCTGATTTGCGCACCGGTGCCATGTCTGGCGGATCGGGCGAGCAGGCTTTGCTCTCATCGGGGTGTGCCCAGATGCATCGGTTTTACGATCTGCCGGGCGGTTCGGCCGCAGGTATAGCGGATGCAAAAATGCCGGATATGCAAGCGGGATGGGAGCAAGCGATTTCAAACACGATGGTTGGGCTTTCGGGCCTCAATATGGTGTATGAAAGTGTTGGCATGCACGCGTCGCTCTTGGGATTTTGCCTGGAATCGCTGGTGTTGGGTGATGATATGCTGGGTCAGGTCCAACGCTGCATCAAGGGCATTGAGGTGACCGAAGATAGTGTTTCGCTAGATGCCATGCGGTCTGTATGTCTCGATGGGCCGGGGCATTATCTCGGTCATGACCAGACATTGGCGATCATGCAGACGGAGTATATCTATCCGGAACTTGCAGACCGTACTTCGCCAAAGGAATGGGCTGAGATTGGTAAGCCGGTATTGATCGAAAAGGCAATTGCCCGCAAGCGAGCAATCCTCGATGCACCGAAGGACGTGTATATCGATCCTGCCACGGACGCTGAAATACGTGCCAAGTTTAACATTCATTTGCAATAATTCAGACCTACCTTACAACTGCAGTATCAAGCGTTTTTATGAGCGCTGGCCGTGAGGTTTGTTTGTTTTTCAAAGGGTAAGCATGTCATTTCTTCAGGATGTTTTTTCCAGTCTCTTGGACCAGCGTTTGTTCTTCCAATCGGAAAAAGACAAACGCGATATCCTCGATCTATGTGCTGCACTCATGTCGGAGCAGGGAGAGGTGTCCGGCTCAAAAATCGCCCTCACTGCGCTTGCCAAATATGAAGAGCTGGACGCGGACGAGAAGCTTGATTTCTTCAAAGCGTTGGCCGCTGATTATGACCTTGATACCGAGCGCGTGGTTGAAGCGGCGCAAGCGTATTCACAGGTGCGGACCCGCCAATCACTGGAAGAGTTGACGAGGGTATCTGAGCCGAAAAGGCAGGAATTGCTGCGCCGGCTCAATCAGGTCCCGGGTGCAACGGAAAAACTCGTTCACATGCGGGAAGATTTGTTTCCGTTGATCAAACACCATCCTGAATTTGCCGTTATCGACTCTGATTTTGAGCACGTGTTTTCCACCTGGTTCAACCGCGGGTTTCTGTTGCTCAAGCCGATTGACTGGCGCACGCCCGCAAACATCCTTGAAAAGATCATCGAATATGAAGCGGTGCACGCGATCAATGACTGGGATGATTTGCGCCGCAGGTTGCAACCAAGCGACCGTCGGTGCTTCGCCTTTTTCCATCCGGTCATGCCGGAGGAGCCGCTTATTTTTGTGGAAGTGGGTCTCACAAAAGGAGTGCCCGGAGCGATCGATACCCTGCTGGCTGAGAACCGGCAGCCCTTGGCTGAGCGTGAAGCGGATACGGCGGTTTTTTACTCTATTTCCAACTGCCAGAATGGCTTGAAAGGCGTCTCTTTTGGCAACTTCGTGATCAAACAAGTGGCGAGCGATCTTGCGAACGACCTGCCCAATATCAAGAATTTTGTTACCTTGTCTCCTGTACCCGGATTTATGAAATGGCTTTCTTCCGATGCAGTGAAGGCGCTTGATCCTGATGTGGAAGAACTCCTGGAAGATTTAAGTGACTCGTCTGAGAATGGTGAAACCGAAATCCTTCTGGAAACCCACAACAAAAAACTCGTTAAACTGATGGCTGAATACATGCTTGAAGCAAAGCATAAAACAGGCTTTCCGCTGGACCCTGTTTCGCGCTTTCATTTGGGCAATGGTGCATCCCTGGAACGCATCAACTGGATGGCTGACAAATCTGAAAACGGGATGCAGCAGTCATCAGGAATGATGGTCAACTACCGGTACAATCTCGCTTCGGTTGAAAGCAATCATGAAACCTATACGAACGAGAAGAAGGTCCACGCTTCAAAAGAGGTGCTCGCGCTGGCGCGGGGGTAAGCAAGGACGCCACTAAGCGCACCCTATAGCATGACTGCCATCACTGTGTCCCCGCCGTTTCCACATGTAGGCGCTCGAGTTCCGCCTGTCTTGCAATCGCCACCGGGTCAAGGTCTGATGTCGCTGGGATATCAATGCCAAAGTGGTTGAAGCGGTCTTCGCCGCGTACCAACATTGCTGTGTCCAAATCGTGCTTGGTTTGACGCACATGGGCCGCCAGATACTGGACGTTCAGACCAATTCGGCGATCATTGGACTTGTTTGGCATGGAGGCGTGTAATGTCCAACCATGGTGGAACGATGCCTCACCCGGTTGGAGCGGACACATGACCGATTTGTCTTCATCCACACCGTGAATGGTCTGGCTTTGGAGAAGCACGTTGGTTTCGTCTTCTCCCGTATGATGTTCATGGACGCCGGAAGTGTGACTGCCGGGTATCATGCGCATGCAACCGGATTCAGCGGTTGCCGGAGAGAGTGCAAGCCACATGGAGACTTGATCATCATCAGAAAGACCCCAGAAGGTGAGGTCTTGATGCCAGCTCACATGGGAGAGGGAATGGGCCTCTTTGATAATGTAGGTAACATTGTAGAGCAGGATATCCGGCCCGATCATTTGTTCAACGATGTCGAGCGTTGCGGGATCGGTCGCCAGTTCCAGGGGTGAGGTCAGAAACGTATGGGCCTTTGACTTGTAGTGCATGTTGCCGAATTCGGCTTCTGCGGTTTCAAGGCGCTTGCGGTGTGCCAGCGCATCATCTGCGCTCAACAACAGGATGGCAGACACATATCCGTCGCGCTCGTAGTCTGCCTTAATGCTTTTGAGATCGTGATGCGCCATGACTGTTCCTCCAAAACCCGACATGTTAATGCTACGCGAATGGTTGAGTTTGCCAAGTCGTCAGCAGACCAATCTGCTTGACGCTTTTAGCAAATCTTCCGCTTCTCTTGAGATGCTTTCGAGGATATCTGCAGCGGGGCGGATATCATGGATCAAGCCTGTGACTTCACCAACGAACGTGTTTGAGCTTTTCGGATCATCTGCATCCCATGCCGCTTTCCATTTGGCAGCTTCCGCATCTGCGTTCTCAATCAAGGCATCGAGGTTGTTATGCCATTGATCGGTGAACGCGTTCTGCAACACGCGACACGTATACCCTTCCGGCCAATCGAGACGTCTCGCGATGTCCATCACGGACGAGCGGATTGTGGTGTCTCCATCCGCATTGATTGAAGCCTGATGCATGTTTTCACCCACGATTGCTTCGTTAGAGGCCCAGAACCTTGATCCGATCAAAACGCCATCTGCGCCCAGCATCAGACTTGCTGCAAGACCGCGCCCATCGCCGATGCCGCCTGCCGCACAGAGGAGTGTGTTGGGCGCACGGGCTTTGATCAGGTCTGCCACTTCCGGCACAAGGGACATGGTTGCACGCAAGGCGCCATGCCCGCCCGCTTCGGTTCCTTGAGCAACGATCATGTCTGCGCCGCATTCGATTGCCCGTTTCGCATGTTTCAAGGTTTGCACCTGGCAGATGAACATTGCGTTAGAGCGCTTTATCTCATCGGCAAAGGGTGCCGGATCTCCGAAAGACAGAAAAATCGCCTTCGGATTTCGGTCCAGTGTTTTCGTGAGAAGTTCAGGTTGTTTGGCAAGGGACCACGTAATGAAGCCACAGCCCACTTCACTATTTCCTGCAGCGGAAAACTCTTGTTCCAGCCACGCTTCATCACCATAAGCGCCGCCAATCAACCCAAGGCCACCTGCCTGCGAAACCGCAGCGGCGAGTTTGCCACCGGCAGCAAAGGCCATGGGAGCCTGGATAATCGGGTGCGTAAGGTTCAGTGCTTCTGTGAGGCGTGTTTTGATCATGCGGGTTTTCGATTTACTAAGACGATCCCGATTGCGACGAAAATCAGAGCAACAACAATCGTCCAGGTGATTGCTTCGCCGAGGATTAGCCAACCAAATAAAACGCCAAACAAAGGCGCAAGGAAACTGAAGCTTGCCATGTCCGATGCGGGATAGACTGACAGGACCCAGAACCAGGTCATGAAACCCACGCATACCACAAACACGACCTGGAAGAAGAAGATGGTCCAGTGTGTCACTGTTGGTTCAAGGAACGTATCTCCCGCATAAAGCGCGATGGGAACCAGAATGATTGCGGAGATCGCAAGCTGGTACAGCAATTGTAAATCGGGCGTGATGGTCGAAAACTTTGTGGTCCGGGCGATGATGGCGATTGCAGCCCAGCCCGTGGCCGCCAAGAGCGCCATGATATCACCCCACAGCGCGTTTTCGCCTGCATCTGCGTTGGTGCGTGAAAGCGCGATCACAACTCCCGCGCCTGCCAAAACAAGGCCAAGCGCGCGCATTGTTGTCAGTCGTTCACCCGGAATCAGGAAATGTGCCGCCAAGGCAACCCAAAATGGCATTGTGTAGAAAAAGACTGAAGCGCGTGCCACAGTGGTCCACTGAACCGCTTGAAACAACAGGGCAAATTCAAAAGCAAACGCGATCCCTGTTGCAATCCCTGGGATCAGAATGGCGCGCGAAAGATCAAATTTTGTATTGCGCCACAGGCAGTAGGCAAAAATGAGCGGGACGGCGCATAGCGAGCGAAGACCGGCTTGGAAGAGGGGGGCAATGCCGTCATTTACGACTTTTACTGCAACTTGATTGAGCCCAAGCACGGCCATGAAAACAATCAGGATGATTGCGCCGGGCGCATCGATGCGAGATTTGCGTTCCAAGTCGTAATCCTTCCCCATCGACCTTTATGCTACGGGCTTGCGCATGGCAAATGAATGTTTCATGTTACAGAAAATTCGCATGCGAGATTTTTTCGTAACACGTTGGAGGAGCGGATGGGCGAGGTTTTAGAGAGCCGGGAGGGCAGGTTGATCACGCTTGCGCTCAACCGTCCTGAACAACTCAATGCATTCAACGAAGCGCAGCACTTGGCTTTGCGCCATGCTTTGGAGCTGGCAAAAGATGACGAAACATGTGGCGCGGTTTTGCTTACCGGAACAGGGCGAGGCTTTTGCGCAGGCCAGGACCTCGGCGACCGGAACCCTGATACAATGGATGGCCCGCCGGATTTAGGTCATACGATTGAAACCTTTTATAACCCGCTCATCCGGCTTATCCGTAGCATGCCAAAGCCCGTGATATGCGCTGTTAATGGGGTTGCTGCAGGGGCTGGCGCCAACATCGCGTTTGCTTGTGATCTGGTTTTCGCAGCGCGGTCTGCGAAGTTTATTCAGGCTTTCTCAAGAATCGGCCTCATTCCCGATAGCGGCGGTACGTGGAACCTGCCGCGTCTTGTGGGCGAAGCACGCGCCAAGGCCATGATATTGACCGCAGAGCCCGTGTTTGCCGAAGAGGCAGAGCGCATCGGCTTGATCCATAAATGTGTTGATGATGAACAGTTGATGTCAGAGGCGACTTCTGTGGCAGCCCGCCTTGCCAACGGACCAACACTTGGGTTGGCTCTCACCAAGCAAGCCATCCACGCATCTGCCGCTCATTCGCTGGACGAGCATCTCGACCTTGAGCGGGACTTACAACGCCATGCCGGGCGAAGTGAAGATTATGCTGAAGGCGTGAGAGCCTTCATGCAAAAGCGCGCGCCGGAGTTTAAGGGCCAATGATGCACCCAGACGAACTGGCCAAAGCATGCGCAGAAACCATGTGGAAGACTGATAGCGCTTCCAAAGGCCTTGGGTTTGAGATTGTCCGTGTGGCGCAAGGTGTTGCGGAACTTACCATGACTGTGCGCGAAGACATGCTGAATGGACAGCGTATCTGCCATGGCGGATTTATCTTCACGCTGGCAGACAGTGCGTTTGCGTTTGCATGCAATGGATACAACCAGTTTACCGTTGCGCAATCGTGCAAGATCGACTTTCTCGCGCCCGCCTATGAAGGCGATGTGCTGACAGCGACCGCGGAAGAGCGGTACCGCGAGGGGCGTTCGGGAATTTATGATTGTACCGTTAGAAACCAGACCGGCACTGTTATCGCGGAAATGCGGGGAAATTCCCGCACGGTAAAAGGCAAGCACCTGCCGGAACTTGAGGAGAATTCTGAGTGAAAGACCTGGCACCAAATAAATGTGATCTCGATCCAATTGAGATTGCATCCCGCGATGAGATTTCTGCGCTGCAATTGAAGCGGCTTCAAGCCACTCTTCGCCATGCGTATGAAAATGTTGCCCATTATCGATCGGCGTTTGATGCGGCTGGCGCTCATCCTGATGATTGTAAAAGTCTTTCCGATCTCAGCAAGTTTCCTTTCACCGTGAAGCAGGATTTGCGTGCCAATTATCCGTTCGGCATGTTTGCGGTCCCGCGTGAAAAGGTGGCTCGCGTGCATGCTTCATCGGGTAAAACGGGAAAACCTACAGTGGTTGGTTATACGCAGAACGATATCAAAATGTGGGCGGAAGTGGTTGCCCGATCCATGCGGGCATCCGGCACACGGCCCGGTGACGTGGTGCACATTGCTTACGGCTATGGTCTGTTCACCGGAGGGCTTGGCGCGCACTATGGCGCGGAGCGGCTTGGATGTACGGTTATCCCCGTTTCCGGTGGCATGACCCCCCGCCAGGTCACGCTCATTCAAGACTTCAAGCCAAGCACGATTATGGTTACGCCATCTTACATGTTGGCCATTCTTGATGAGTTCAAAGCGCAAGGTGTTGACCCGCGTGAAACGTCATTGGAGGTGGGTATTTTTGGCGCAGAACCTTGGACCAACGCAATGCGGGCTGATGTGGAAAATGCGTTTGATATGCATGCGGTGGATATTTACGGGCTTTCAGAGGTGCTTGGCCCCGGTGTGGCCAACGAGTGTGTGGAGACCAAAGACGGGCTACACATTTGGGAGGACCATTTTTATCCAGAGATCATAGATCCCGAAACGGGAGAGGTGGTTGAAGATGGTGAGCAGGGAGAATTGGTGTTCACATCGCTCACTAAAGAAGCGTTTCCGATTATCCGATATCGCACCCGAGACCTCACTCGCCTTTTGCCCGGCACCGCGCGTTCCATGCGCCGAATGGAGAAAGTGACTGGTCGGTCGGATGACATGATAATCCTGCGGGGCGTCAATGTATTTCCGACCCAGATTGAGGAACAAATTCTAAAGGTGCCGGGACTTTCGCCCCACTACCAGATTGAGCTCACGAAAAGCGGGCCATTAGATGCGATGACCGTACATGTGGAAGCGAATAGTGACGCTGCGTCGTCCGATGAGCGCGCATCGTCTGGGGCTGAGCTCGCTGAGTTGATCAAGGGCGTAGTGGGTGTTTCATGCGCGATTGACGTGCGGGAGCCGGGCGGCATTGAACGGTCGATGGGAAAAGCGGTCCGGGTTGTGGACAACCGCAGCTAGCATTTGGGCTCTCTCAGAGCCCCGCTTCTTCTACCAGTTTCTCGACGAGTTCCCCCGTCGTTGTTGCCTCGTTAAGACCTACCGCTTGACCTGACCAGAGCGAGATAAAATCCGGACTGCCGTTGGCAGCGCTTTTCTTGCGTAAAGGCCCGGTTAGCGTATTCATGATGGGGAAGTCGGGCAACGCTTCTTCATGGTCACGCATGATAGACATATATCGGTTGATAACGCCGCGCGCAGGCCGGCCGGAAAAGAGTTTTGTTGTGCGTGTGTTTGCACCATCTGCTTCCAGGAGAACTTGCTTATGGGCGGCGGGAATTCCAGCTTCGGTACAATTGAGAAATGCAGTGCCCAATTGTGCTGCTTGCGCACCAAGAGCGAGGGCGGCTTTGATACCACGTGCATCCGCGATACCACCAGCAGCAATCACTGGCAGCGAAACGGCATCAACCACTTGCGGCACAAGGGCCATCGTTCCCATGCAGGCATCTTCCGCCTCGAGGAAAAACCCCCGATGTCCGCCTGCCTCAAACCCCTGGGCGATAATCGCGTCCGCACCGTTGTCTTCTAGAAATTTTGCCTCCGAAACCGTTGTTGCTGAAGACAGGATGACAGAACCGTTTGACTTCAGCTTCTCAACCATGGCGGTTTCCGGCAACCCAAAGTGAAAGCTCACTACCTTCGGTGCGGCCTCAACCATGACTTCGAACACATTCTCGGCAAACGGGTAATGGGTGGGTTTCGCCTCCGGCATGGTTTCGATGCCCAACTCGTCATAAAACGGTGTTAGATGATCAATCGCGTGTTGATTTTTATCAGGATCGTGTGTCGGTTCCGCATGGCAGAAGAAGTTGAAGTTCACAGCCCGATTGGTTAGCTGTCGCGTTTTCTGCACGGTTTCACTCAATGCATCTGCGCTCATCAGTGCACATCCGAGTGAACCTAACGCTCCGGCGTTTGAAGCCGCTGCCGCCATTTCAGGAGTGGATGCGCCAGCCATCGGAGCCTGGATGATTGGATATGTGATGCCAAGTAGGTCCTGAATTTTCTGAGTGTTTTTCATTGTTCCCTCAAACGTGCCGGCTTAAACGGGCTGTTTTTTGTTGTTTGACTTGGGCGCAATTCCGGCTTCGCCTTGACCCGTTTCATTGCTGACTGCATAGATTTGCCATGAAAACGAATTTAGAGCCAATCCTGTTTCTCACAAATCTCTTTGATGCAGCGGTCGCCGCGGCGCAACCGGAGCATGTAATCGCTAAATATCTTCCGGAAAAACCAAAAGGTCGTTTGATTATCGTCGGGGCGGGCAAAGCTTCCGCGCAACTAGGTCGGGCCTTTGAGAAGGCATGGGCGAAGAAATATGGCGAAGCGGTTCAAGGTGTGATTATCACCCGATATGGCTATGGGTGCGAATGCAAACATCTCGAAATCCTCGAAGCCTCTCATCCCGTTCCCGATGAAGCGGGTGAACAAGGTGCCAGACGATTGCTCGATTGCGTGTCAGGATTGTCGGAAGACGATCTTGTGGTTGCCTTGATATCCGGGGGTGGTTCCGCGCTTTTGCCTTCGCCGCCCGCTGGCCTGACGCTCGCGGATGAGATCGCCGTTAATGAGGCGCTGTTGGCGTCCGGCGCCCCTATTTCTGCGATGAATACTGTACGCAAGCATGTCTCGCAGATCAAAGGTGGTCGTTTGGCGGCAGCCGCTTATACGGCGAGGGTCGTATCGCTATTGGTTTCAGATATTCCGGGCGACCATGCCCATTTTATTGCTTCTGGCCCAACGGTTGCCGATACGGGAACCCGGGAAGATGCTCTCGCCATCATCGCACAATACGAGATGACGCTTC
>CAWUJX010000005.1:0-57294 GCA_963922635.1 uncultured Hyphomicrobiales bacterium
GGAGATGCAAAACATCCGATGCCGCATATTCAAGTTGTGCCTGAGTAAGCGTTTCCGCGGCCCAGTCTGAACTCTGTTGTTGTTTGGAAATATCAATATTGACGAGCTCTTTGACCAAATCCTTTAACCCGTGCCGGTCCGTGTAAGTCCGGGTCAAGCGTGACGCAATTTTGGTACAATAGATGTTGCCGCATTCAATTCCGAGAGCGTGCAGCAACACAGCCACATCAAAGCGGGCAAAGTGAAAAATGATAGTCCGGTTTTTGTCTTCAAGAAGTTGTTTCAGGTTGGGTGCTTCCGTTTGACCTTTGGCAATTTGAACCACGTCAGCAGTGCCATCCCCGGGCGAGAGTTGCACAACACAAAGCCGGTCCCGAAGAGGGTTAAGACCCAATGTCTCTGAATCGACAGCGATGCTGTCATGATAGTTTTCAAGGCTAGGTAAATCGCCCTTATGGAAACGGATTGTCACGGTTTATCCTTTGGTAAAATCAATTCCGATTCTTATAGTATGAAACAGGCGGATTAACCATAAGATCGGATTGGTTTTCGATTTACTTCATTTTAAGGCGCGCGTGTCACTGTGTACGCGGGCGGGTTGTGGAGTAGGTGACATGAAACCAGAGCCCTCGTCCGGACCACAATCGGTGGCTGCCCGGATCGAATTTTTACCAACAGAAGATGATCGGCGTTCTGCGCCACGATTCCCGGTTAAGGACATATCAAGTCTTAGAACGGGACCGTCCGATCGACCGATTACCTGTATGGTTCACAATTTATCCGAGACCGGTGCCTTGATCGAAACCTCTACGCGGGAATTACCGAAACGCTTCATTCTCGATAATCCAAAGCGGAATTTGCGGAAAGTATGTCGAATTGTCTGGTCTTGTGGCGATCTGACGGGTGTAGAGTTCATCTCCGCAAGTGATGGACTGCAGTGACGTAAGCAAGCCAGTCGAGGCGTTTCCTGACATTTGACGCGAAATTTCTCTCGCCTAGACTGGTCACATACGCCATTGGCTCGGGAGGTCTGCCATGAACATCAATTCAAGCTTTTCCGTCGAGAACCGGAAAATCGATCCCGATAGAAAACCGGCCACGCGCCCCGATGGTTCACCGATTGATAACGATCGTATGGAAATTGGCCCCACACCCCTTGCGTTTTTTGAGTGGGAGCAGGCCGGGCTCCAAGCACCAGACCTTCAAACGATGCGTTGCTATCGTTACGAGCGACTTCTGGCGGAAGTGAATAGCCGAGGGTATGGCGGCATACTAATGACCGATCCGCTGAACATCCGGTATGCCACCGACAGCACTAACATGCAGTTGTGGAACACCCATAATCCGTTCCGGGCCTGCATGTTGTTTGCCGATGGCTATATGGTGTTGTGGGATTATAAAAATTCCTTGTTTCTGGCTGATCACAATCCGCTCGTGCATGAGGTGCGCAGTGGGGCATCCATGTTCTATTTTGCAAGCGGTGATAAAACTGAACATGACGCCAGAGAGTTTTCAGGCCAGATCGCGGAATTGATGAAAGACCATGCCGGAGACAATAAACGCATTGGCGTCGACAAAATCATGATCGCCGGACTGCGTGCGCTGGAGGCCCGGGGTTTTGAGGTGCTGAATGGCGAAGAACTCACGGAGAAAGCAAGGTCGATCAAAGGACCAGATGAAATCCTTGCCATGCGATGCGCCATGGATGCTTGTGAAAAATCTGTGAAGGCAATGGAAGACGTGGCGGCAGCCGGGATGACGGAAGATGATGTCTGGTCCGTGCTCCACGCGGAAAACATCAAGCGCGGCGGGGAGTGGATTGAAACACGCCTTCTGGCATCAGGTCCGAGAACATTTCCTTGGTTTCAGGAATGTGGACCAAGGGTCATACAGGACAATGAAATACTTGCCTTCGATACAGACCTGATTGGATGTTACGGGCTGTGCGTGGACATATCCCGAACCTGGTTCGTGGGCGACAAGGGCCCCACCGACAAAATGAAAGAGTACTACCGGATTGCCCATGCTCACATCATGACGAATATGGATTTGCTCAAACCGGGTGTGTCTTTCAAGGAACTCACCTTTGGCGGCCATCAATTGCCGGACGAAGTTGTTCCGGGCAAATATAGCTGCCGCTTCCATGGTGTTGGCTTGTGTGATGAATGGCCTTTGATTGCCTATCCTCAGGATTATCGCGAAGGCTCATTTGACTATCATCTTGAGCCGGGCATGATGTTGTGTGTGGAGGCTCTTGTTGGATCTCAGGAAGCAGGATTTTCCATCAAATTGGAAGATCAGGTTTTGATTACCGAAGACGGATATGAGAACCTCACACATTACCCGTATGACGATCGTTTTCTGAATTGATTTCATAAGACATCAACGATAGCGCAATCTTGAAAATTCCAGAATGATGCCACACCGTGACCGTTTTTCGGACACGGTGTTCGTTCATGACGAGTTCATCTCGCGTCCGTTAGGATGCGTGCCGATTGAGTTAGTAAATTCTTAATGAATTTGGCCGAATCGTAACGAATTTCTAGAGGGGTTTATAATGAAACGTGGCGCTCTTATTCTGGCAGCATCGCTTGCCCTTGCTTCTTGTTCCAACACGACCGATCCGCTGACCGGACGTCCGCAGGTTAATCAAACCGCTGCCGGCGCAGGAATTGGTGCCGCCGTTGGCGCTTTGGGTGGTCTTCTTATCGCCAAAGACAAAAGCGGTGGTGATCAGCGCAAAGCTGCATTAATCGGCGCAGGCGTTGGTGCGCTCGTTGGTGGGGGTGTTGGCGCTTATATGGACAACCAGGAACAGGAATTGCGCCAGCAATTGGTGAATTCCGGTGTAAGCGTCACCCGGAACGGCAATGAAATTATTCTCAACATGCCATCCAATGTGACATTTGCATCCGGACAGGATGCATTGAACTCGCAGTTCTTTCCAGTCCTCGATTCTGTGGCGATTGTCTTGAACAAATATCCCCGCACGCTTCTGGATGTGGACGGTCACACCGACAGTGTTGGCGATGAATTTTCAAATCAGGCTCTCTCAGAGCGTCGCGCTGTTTCGGTCGCCCGTTACCTGAATTCGCGTCAGGTTGACAGCCGCCGCTTGCGGATCATCGGTTTTGGTGAAACAAGGCCTATCGCCGACAACGCCTCTGATGCTGGACGCGCTGCCAATCGCCGTGTAGAAGTTCGCATTGCTCCGATTACCTAAGGCGATCAGCTAAAAACTGTCATCATACTGTCGTGGATGTGGCATTAATCCGCTCTGATCAAAAGAGAGCGGGGTTCCATGACAAAGATACGGGCAGTGATATTCGATTGGGCGGGAACCATGGTCGACTTTGGTTCCTTTGCCCCGATGGGCGCTTTCGTCGAAGTCTTTGGCGAGTTTGGGATTTCCATCACCACCGAACAAGCCCGCGCGCCCATGGGCATGGCGAAATGGGATCACATAAAAACACTTCTCGAAATGCCGGACGTCAAGCGCCAATACGAGGTGTTATTTGGTAAAGCGCCCACTGACAAGGATGTGGATCGTATCTTCGATGTCTTCGTCCCGATGAACGAAAAGGTTGCAGGTAAATATGCAGACCTTGTACCGGGCGCCATAGAAATGCTCGCCTTCCTGAAGGACCGCAACATTCGTGTGGGGTCAACGACGGGCTACACGCGATCCATCATGGAACATGTCATTCCTGTTGCGGCATCACAGGGATATTCCCCAGAAATTGTTGTCTGCAGCGATGAAGTATCCCATGGCAGGCCTGCACCCCATGCCATGCGAAAGTGCTTTGAAGCACTCGACATTGTTGACCCGACCAGCGTGATAAAAGTTGATGATACGGAGCCGGGAATTGGCGAAGGTGTAGCCGCAGGATGTATCACGGTGGGGTTGTCCTTATCGGGTAACCACGCTGGAAAAACGCCCTCAGAACTCGCGGCCATGCCTGAAGATGACGTGAATGATATCCGCCAGCGTGCTTCAAAAAGTCTTAGGGAGGCGGGTGCTGACCATGTGATAGATTCGGTCTCGAAACTGCCGGCATTGATTGACCAGATCGACAGTTAAGTCGGTCGACGGTCGTGCATAATTCCTGTCATTGCAGCTTCACATAATCTTTGTGATACTGTCACAAACCTATCCTAATCACACTTGAAACCCTGAGATCTGATTCGATGTTGAGAGCTAGTTCTTCAAAAAATACGATCGAATTTACTTATTCGACACCGTCTGACTCTTTCCCAAAACGCAGCGTAATCAAGACGATTGAGGCCATTGGTGGCCAGCGTCGTCTTAAGGGTCTCTATGAGCAATTTTTAGGTGCTGAAGCCGAAACGCGTGATTTCTTTCAGTCCGCGGTTGATCTGTTGCGTCTCGATATCCGTGCTGATGAAGCGCCGCTTCAACAGGTTCCGACCGATGGCCCTGTCGTATTCATCGCTAACCATCCATACGGTGTATTGGATGGTATCGTTCTCGCTTGGCTTGCACGTAAGGCCCGCCCCGATGTGAAGGTGATGGCAAACCACGTATTGTGCCAGGCGCCTGACGCAAAAGGCGCATTGCTTCCGGTTGATTTTTCTGAGACACGGGAAGCGCTTGAGACAAATATCGCCACACGCAAAGAAGCCATGCAGACGCTAGAGAACGGCGGCGCGATAGGGATTTTTCCCGCTGGCGGCGTTGCCGTAAGCGAGAAACCCCACAAGGGCCCTGCGGTTGATACGGCGTGGCATCCATTTGCGGCAAAGATGATTAAGAAAACGGGTGCAACGGTTATCCCGGTTTATTTTGGTGGCCAGAATTCCCGGCTTTTCCAAATCGCAAGCCACTACAGTTACACGCTTCGTTTGGCATTGTTCTTCTTTGAAACAGCCCGACGCATTGGCAGTGAATTGGAATTTGTGGTCGGCGAGCCGATTACTCCTGCCGAGATTGAAATGATTCCGGACCGCAACGAACTGATCCGCACCTTGCGGATGCGCACATACAATCTGGCAACCAACCTAACCGCGCCAAAAAGCGGCCACCCAACCTATGATCGGGAGTTCTCTTTCCCCAAACGCATGAAATTGTAATCAGGACACTCGCCGGGGTGCTGCCGGTTGGTGTCTTTTCCAGAAAGTCATCCAACCAAAGGGATCGGCAGCATGTCCACCATTGATGCGTTGAACACGCGTTATCGCACGATTTTTATTTCCGATTTGCATTTGGGCACCAAGCGGGCGCGAACGGATCTTCTTTTACATTTCTTGAAACACACAGAATCTGACACGCTCTATCTAGTGGGTGATGTTATAGATAACTGGGCGCTCAAAAGAAACTGGTTCTGGGGCCAAAGCCATAACGACGTGATCCAGAAACTTCTTCGCAAGGCGCGCAAAGGCACGCGGGTCATATATATTCCCGGCAATCACGACGAGGCATTTCGCGATTTTACAGCACAAAGCCTCGGTGGGGTCCATATCAAGCGTCAGGATATGCACACGACTGCGGATGGGAAAAAATATCTTGTGCTGCATGGCGATGAGTTTGATGGAGTGGTTCTCTATGCCCGTTGGCTCGCTATTCTGGGCGACCGTGCGTATGAACTGGCTGTCAATCTCAATCACTATTTCAACAAAATCCGTCGTTTCTTTCGGCTGCCCTATTGGTCGCTTTCCGCGTTTCTAAAACGTCGGGTCAAGCGCGCGGTGGAATTCATCGGCAATTTTGAAGAAGCAGTGGTGAAGCGCGCGCGATCCAAAGGCGCAGACGGTGTTATCTGCGGCCATATCCATACACCAGAAATGCGCATGATCGACGGAATCCATTATTGCAACGACGGTGATTGGGTCGAGTCTTGTTCGGCATTGGTAGAGCATCAGGACGGCCGGTTTGAACTGTTGGACTGGACGAAGTTTCAAACGGGATTGGTCACAGAAAATGAATACGCAAAGACTGATAATAGCGACGGACGCCTGGCATCCGCAGGTTAACGGGGTCGTAAGAACGCTCGACAACGTTTCCACGGAACTTCGCAAACTTGGCCATGATGTGAAAATTCTTTCCCATGAAGGAAAGAGGACATTCGGTCTGCCGTCATATCCTGAAATTAAGCTCGCTTGGTACCGGCAGAGCGAAATCCGAAAATTTGTTGAAGACTTCAAACCGCATTTCATTCATATCGCAACAGAAGGACCCGTGGGCCTTGCGATGCGGCGATATTGCATCAAAAACAAGCTGGCATTTACCACAGGCTTTCATACGCGATTTGCCGAATATGCTGAGGCGCGTGTGCCGCTTCCCGGAGTATTGCGCCTTTCTTACGCAATGTTGCGTACCTTTCATAAACCAAGCGCTGCCGTTCTTGCTCCCACGCAATCGATCACCCGAGAGCTGCAAGAGCGCGGATTTAGAAACGTAATCACCTGGACGCGGGGCGTGGATCACGGAACGTTCAAAAATTACCGGGAGGAAGCGCCACCGGAATGGAAACGTCCGGTCATGGTGTATGTGGGTCGATTGGCCGTTGAAAAAGGAATAGATGATTTTCTGAAGCTTCCGAACCAAGGCACGAAACTCGTGATTGGCGATGGCCCAAACCGAAAGGCCATGGAGAAGAAATTTCCCGACGCCGTTTTCACCGGCTATCTGTTCAAGGAAGAACTTGCCCGCAAAATAAATTGTGGCGATGTTTTTGTGTTCCCCAGCAAAACCGACACATTTGGATTGGTCATGCTTGAAGCCATGGCATGTGGTCTTCCGGTCGCGGCTTACCCGGTCACAGGACCCATAGACGTGGTTGAACATGGCTTTTCAGGTTATCTTGACAATGATCTTGAGAAAGCTGTGGAAGGCGCTCTGAAACTCAGTCGGGAAGACGCCATTGAATATGCCGGTCGGTTCACCTGGAAAAATACCGCTCAAATGATGTTTGACCAGCTCGTTCCGGTGACCGGAGGCATGTCCACCTACAAACGTAATACGTCATCGAAGACTAAAGTGAGCGTTGGTTGACGCGCTTTGAAGTTTCCTCGGCGCTTTCCACGCGTTCAGAATATCGGTCAAGCAATGGTTCAAAACGCGCGCGTGTCAGGTATGTGAACCGCACGAGTTCCTCCATCACATCCACAATCCGGTTATAGTAGGGTGACGGCTTCATCCGGTCGTTACTATCAAATTCCATGAATGCTTTGGGAACCGATGACTGATTGGGAATTGTGATCATCCGCATCCAGCGGCCCAGAATTCGCATCTGATTGACCGCATTGAAACTTTGCGATCCCCCACACACCTGCATGACGGCAAGCGTTTTCCCCTGTGTTGGCCGAAATCCGCCCATGGAGAGCGGTATCCAATCAATCTGGGTTTTGAGAATGCCGGTCATTGCGCCGTGGCGTTCGGGCGATACCCACACCATCGCTTCGGACCATCCCGCCAGATCTCGAAGTTCCACGACCTTTTCGTGGTCTGTGCCCACTGCATCGGGAAGCGGCAATCCTTCTGGATTATAGAGCTTTGGTTCGGCGCCAAAAAAGGTTAGCAACCGCGCGCATTCTTCTGCCACCAAACGTGAGTAGGATGTTTCGCGCAACGAGCCGTATAGCAACAGAACCTTGGGTTTATGCCGAGGCGCATCCCCATCGCAGAAATCATCCGGATTTATGGGGTGGAGAAGACTGAGATCCACATTTGGAAGCGATACGTCATCTTCAGCCATTTTGTGCCTCAATAATCTCACCGTCTTCTTTGGTGAAAGTTTCAGGCGGGTTTTCCAATAGTTCGAATACTTTTTCCGATGGTCTGCACAACCGAACACCCTTCGGGCTGCACACAATCGGACGGTTCACCAATACTGGATGCTCAAGCATTGCATTAAGCAACGCGTCATCGCTTACGGTTTCATCCAGAAGGCCGAGTTCTTCAGCCGGTGATTTCGTGGTTCGAAGCGCCGCGCGTGGCGTTAAATCGGCTGCCGCAAACAGTGCGAGAAGTTGCGGGCGGGTCCATCCCTCTTTCAGATAGTCAATGACAGTCACGTCTTCACCCGATTGCCGAATGATCTCCAGGGTATTGCGGGACGTGCCGCAGGCTTCATTGTGATGGATGACAATTGCCATGAATTTATTGTTCCTTTGCGTTGCCAAACTGCCATGTGCAATAGCCCAGTGCAATTACGGCACCGACCAACTGCGCTGCGATAAACATGGGCATATGGCCCGGATAGATTCCCGCGAATGTATCGGAAAATGAACGCGCAATGGTAACCGCCGGATTGGCAAAGGACGTGGAAGCGGTGAACCAGTAGGCGGCCGTAATGTATAAGCCCACCGCTGCTGGTACGAAATCCTGCTTGAAGCGGAGTGTGCCGAGAATGGTGACGATAAGACCAAAGGTGGCGATGAATTCAGCAAACCACTGGTCGGGTCCGGTCCGAACCTTCTGCGACAGTTGAAACAGATCATCGCCGAACATCAGATGGGCTGACAATACACCGACAATTCCGCCAAGAATTTGCACAATCACAAAGCCGATCGAGTCCGAAGTGTTGATTTCTCTGCGGAGTCGGAACACGAGTGTGACCGCCGGGTTGAAGTGCGCGCCGGACACAGGGCCAAACAAAGTAATCAATACGATTAGGATTGCTCCCGTGGGGATGGTGTTTCCCAAAAGCGCAATAGCCACGTTACCGTCAGCAAGGTTTTCTGCCATCATGCCGGAGCCGACCACTGTTGCCAGCAGAAAGGCGGTGCCAATAAACTCCGCACCCAATTTTTGTGAGAGAGTAAACACGCGCCCCAATCCTCAAAATAACCCGGCCTCAAAAATATTATCGCACACCTACCCGTTCGAGTATGACAGTTCAATGACACTTCGATAGTTTCGCCTCTTAGCGCTTGGTTTCGATGCGATTGCACACTAAGACACTAGGAACAAACTTGAATGAACGACCACCTTTGGCTTCGGTCGGAAACGGGAGAGACCCCTCATGTGGCAGTTCTGGGTTGATCGTGGTGGCACCTTTACAGACATCGTTGCGCGTGACCCTTCCGGGAAACTCATCACCCACAAGTTACTGTCCGAAAACCCTGAGCAATATAAAGACGCCGCGGTGCAGGGTATCCGTGACCTGATGGGGATTGAGAAAGGGGACGTTTTCCCAAAGGCCTCAATAGAAGCGGTAAAGATGGGAACCACCGTGGCCACCAATGCGCTTCTGGAGCGAAAAGGTGACCCGACACTGCTGTTGATTACCAATGGCTTCGGCGATCTTTTGCGCATCGGGTATCAAAATCGGCCAAGACTTTTCGACCTGAAAATAGAACTGCCCGAACTTCTCTATACGCAGGTTGCAGAAGTGCCCGAGCGATTGGATGCAAAGGGTGGTGTGGTTACGCCACTTGATTTAGCCGCTGCTGAAGATGCGCTCCGCTCCGCTTTCGATCAGGGGGTTCGCGGCGTGGCGATCGCGTTTATGAATGCGTATCTCAATCCAGCCCATGAAATCGCTGTGGCCGACCTCGCACGCCAAATCGGATTCACGCAGATTTCGACGAGTCACGAGACTTCACGCTTGATTAAATTGGTCAGCCGCGGAGATACGACTGTGGTGGATGCCTATCTCTCACCGATCTTGCGGCGCTATGTGATTCAGGTAGCGGATGCATTGGATGTGAAGGGCGGTGCCTGCAAGCGAATTTTCTTTATGCAGTCCAATGGCGGCTTGACGGATGCGGCTTTGTTCCAAGGCAAGGATTCTATTCTGTCCGGACCCGCTGGGGGCGTTGTGGGCATGGTAAAAACCGCGCAGGAAGCGGGCTTTGATAAATTAATCGGGTTCGACATGGGCGGCACGTCCACCGATGTCTGCCACTTTGCCGGCGCATATGAGCGATCCTTTGAAACGGAGGTTGCTGGCGTTCGCGTGCGCGCACCCATTATGGACATTCACACGGTGGCTGCCGGTGGTGGTTCAATTCTCACGTTCCGGGATGGGCGATACCAGGTGGGCCCGGAAAGTGCCGGCGCTAATCCCGGCCCCGCATGCTATCGGCGTGGCGGTCCGTTGACGGTCACTGACTGTAATCTGGTTTTGGGAAAATTGAATCCCGATCATTTCCCTTCCGTGTTTGGTCCCAATGCTGATAAACCGCTGGATCTGAAAGCGGCGCAAGAAAAGTTCCGCATATTGGCTCAGGAGATTGCTGACGCGAACAATGCGTCGCCCTTGAGTATTGAAGAAACCGCCGAAGGGTTTCTAAAAATCGCCGTTGAGAACATGGCGAATGCCATCAAGAAAATTTCAGTGCAGCGCGGCTATGACGTTACCCAGTATACGCTCAATTGCTTTGGCGGAGCCGGTGGGCAGCATGCCTGCCTTGTGGCTGACGCCCTCGGCATGAAGCGGGTTTTCCTGCATCCGTTTGCCGGCGTACTTTCCGCTTATGGTATGGGTCTTGCCGATATTCGCGTGATGCGGGAAGAACAGTTTGAAAGTCCCTTAACGAATGTTTCTGACGCCCGCGCACGTTTCGAGACCCTCGAGAAATTGGCGAGAGATGAGGTGATAAGCCAGGGGATCAAAGCGAGTGCCATAGACGCGAAACACATCGCCCATCTCAGATATGCAGGCTCCCACCAGACCCTTGAAGTGGAGTTTGGTGCCGAGAATGAAATGCGTGAGCGTTTCGATTTTGCCCATAAGGCCCGCTTCGGGTTCTCGTCACCCGACCGCGATCTGGTTTTTGACATGTTGAGCGTGGAAGCGATCGGTAAAGCCGAGTCTGCCGATGGTCCATCCACTAGTGTTGATGGTTCTGATGATGACCGGGTACATCAAGAGCCAATTCCGCTTTCCATGTTTTGCGATGGGAAGATGAGGACAGCTCCTCTTTATGATCGTGACCGCCTCACGCAGGGTGAAGTGATTAAGGGTCCCGCGATAATCAAGGAGGCAACGGGGACCAATATCGTGGAGCCGGGTTGGCAAGCCATGCTTGATAACTTCGGAAATCTGATTATGGAACGGTTTGAAGCACTCCCTCGGGCATCGGCCATTGGTACGGATGCCGATCCGATCATGCTGGAAGTCTTCAATAACCTGTTCATGTCTATCGCTGAACAAATGGGGGCCACGCTCGCCAACACAGCCTATTCCGTCAACATCAAGGAAAGGCTTGATTTCTCCTGTGCACTTTTTGATGCCAATGCAGATCTCGTGGCAAATGCGCCGCATGTGCCGGTTCACTTGGGCTCGATGAGCGAAAGCGTACGGATCATCGCTAGGCTCAATCACGGCACCATGAAGCCCGGTGATAGTTTCATGCTTAATGCGCCGTTCAACGGAGGCACGCATTTACCGGATGTGACGGTAATCACACCTGTATTTGATCAGGCAGGAGAGGAAATTCTGTTTTATGTGGGATCGCGAGGTCACCATGCGGATATTGGCGGGCGCACACCTGGCTCTGCCCCACCCGATAGCACCCACATCGAACAGGAAGGCGTGGTGATCGACAATTTCCGTCTCGTTGATGGTGGTGTCCTGCGTGAAAAAGAGACCCGGGAATTGCTTGGGTCCGGTCCTTATCCTTGCCGCAATATCGATGAAAACATGGCCGACCTTGAGGCCCAGATCGCTGCCAATGCCACCGGCATTCGTGAAGTGCATCGGATGATCGACACTTTCGGCCTCGACGTGGTGTCCGCCTACATGAAACATGTGCAGGCCAATGCGGAAGCCTCGGTCCGGCGGGTCATTGGCAAACTCAAAAATAGCGAATTCACTTATCCATTGGATAGCGGGCAGGTGATTAAAGTTGCGATTTCGGTGGACACAAACGCTGACGAAGCGACAATCGATTTCACCGGCACGTCTCTACAGGACACAGGCAATTACAATGCGCCACTTGCAATCTGCAATGCGGTTGTTCTTTACGTATTTCGGACCCTGGTGGGTAGTGACATCCCGATGAATGAAGGATGTCTGAAGCCGTTAAAAATTATCGCGCCAAAGGGCAGTATGATTAATCCGGTTTATCCAGCGGCTGTGATTGCGGGCAACACGGAAGTCAGTCAATCAATTGCTGACTGCCTTTACGGCGCGCTTGATGTGATTGCCGGTTCGCAAGGCACCATGAACAATTTTGTATGGGGCAATAATCGGTTTCAGAATTACGAAACCATTTGCGGTGGAACGGGTGCGGGCCCCAATTTCAATGGGACAGACGCTGTGCAATCTCATATGACGAACACGCGCATGACGGATCCTGAAGTGCTTGAGAAACGCTTTCCCGTGCGTGTGGAAAATTTTGCAATTCGTAGAGGTTCAGGCGGGAAGGGCAAACAAAAAGGTGGTGATGGTGTAGTTCGCCGGATTCGTTTTCTTGAAGACGTGACCGTAACTACTCTCACCTCTCACCGTGAAACAAAGCCCTTCGGCAAAGCAGGTGGCGGAAATGGTGCCCGCGGTGAAAACGCTGTCTTGCGCTCCGATGGTACACGGCAGCCTCTCAAAGGAAATGACGAATGCGAGTTAAAGTCCGGCGACTGTTTTGAGATGAAAACGCCCGGCGGTGGCGGCTGGGGTTCTGCTTAAGAACCAAACTGGGACTTTTGCGGCTGGACGCTCAAATTTATACGACTTACAGAAATCTGTTCCCGAGCGCTGGGCAAATACACAGCTTTCAAGTAGTATTGTCTAATACAATAAAAATAATCGGTAAAAGCAGATACGCCCGAGATATGGCCACCATGCGATGGCCTGGTCTGCTTCCGAAACAGGGAATGTGAACATGAAACGTTTTCAGACAGCTGGTCTATGCGCTGCGCTTTGGCTGGCATTAAGTCCTACTGCACACGCGAATGATACCTGGAATGGTCCGTATTTCGGCGGCAAGGTTACGTATTCAACCGGTGAAAAAGAAGTAGTCGGAGATCGGTTCACGTATAATGAAAACCGCTCACCCGTGCTTGCTTCCCACGACTATGATGGCGTCGGTTTTTCTGCGTTTCTCGGCCATAACTGGACCAATGGCGCGTTCCTTTACGGCCTTGAGGCGGGCCTTGGATATGCCAATGCCGGCTCTGATCTGACCTTTAATACCGACAATGATTATGACCGGATCGATTATGGTTGGACCGCGGAAGTGGTAGGGCGCATTGGGGTTATTAACGAACAGACGCTTCTCTACCTGAAGGGTGGTATCGGTACTGCCGAGATTTTCAACATTGGCGGGGATACGAATGCCGCCGGACCTGATTTGAACGACCGTTACCTCGACGAATCTTTCAGGTTCGGACCGATCGGCGGAATTGGTATGGAGCAGGAGTTTGACAATGGGCTCCGCCTTCGCATTGAAGGCACTCTGGCGGACTATGGTGATTTCAACCAGACCAACAATCAAAACCAGACGTATCGTGTCTCAAATGGCGTGGTCAGCACTGTTGGTTTCGGGATTGTCATACCTTTTTAGCCTGAGCGCTAACTATCGGTAAGCTTCAAGGCTTTCTGCCAAACTTTTAGCGATTGGTATTGCGTCAACACCTTCTCGCTCAGCCGATATCCGAAGCCCCAATAGGTCTGACTGATACTTGGCAGCCAGTTTTGCAGGGTGATGTGCTTGATCAATTTCGCCCATGGCTTGCGCCTGTTGAAACAGCTCTGCAAATTGGTTTTCCATGTTTATAAGTTTCGCATTCGCTTTTTCCGCTAGAGCGCTTCCCTGTGCTTGAAGTTCAAGAAGCGTCTTTGAAAGCATACAAGCTCTGGAAGGGGCATCCGTATGTTCCATCAGTAAAACGGGAAAACGTTGCAGCGCACCCATTGGACCAAGTTCCTCAGACAATCTGGAAAGTCGTTCTGCGCCATCCGCTGAATATCGTTCGATAGCCAGAGCAAACAACGCTTCTTTTGACCCGAATGCCGCATAGAAACTTCCAGGCTTCAGTTTCAATTCGGCCTCGAGGTCTTTCATGGACGTTCCGGCCCAACCGTATTTCCAGAACAAATCGCGGGCCTTGTTGATCAGATCATTGCGGTCATAATTTGGGGTACGAGGCATGGCTCACCTAAAGTTGAACGATTACTCAATTATATACTTGAATGATCATTCAAGATAGCCCATGTTCGAAAAAGTTCAACATAAGGAAAATCAAAATGGCATTCCCCTCCCACGACATGACAACCGCGCCGGAAGCATCGAAACCGCTTTTGGAGAAATCACAAAAAACGTTCGGTCGCTTGCCGGGCCTTCACAAAGTACTCGCTGAAAGCCCGCAGGCCTATGAGGGGTATCAGTTGTTGCACAAACTGTTTTCGGAAACAGAATTCGACGCCGATGAATTGACGGTCGTGTGGCAGGCGATCAACGTGGAGCATGAGTGTCATTACTGCGTGCCGGCTCATACGGGCATCGCAAAAATGATGAAAGTCTCAGATGAGATCATTGATGCGTTGAGAAATGAAACACCGCTTCCTTCTGAAAAGCTCGAGGCATTGCGTACCTTCACCGTACAAATGGTGCGTGAGCGCGGTAACGTTTCGCAGGCTCAAATGGATGCATTTTTTACCGCAGGATACGGCCATCGTGCCGTTCTTGATGTGATCCTCGGGCTCGCTCAAAAAACGATGTCCAACTACATCAATCACGTGGCCCAAACCCCGGTCGATGAAGTGTTCCATCCCTTGCTTTGGGAGCGTGGTGATACCCCTCTGAAAGTATAAGTCTCTAGATCGGGTTCGTGTGTTCAGTGCATGCGAACCCACCTAAGCCACGCCCATCGGCACACTGCAATTGCCCAACATCTATCATTGTTCCTGGCGCTGATATGATTTGTTCATAATGGCGCAGAGGGTGGGTGGCTACTTCGAACTCGAAAAGGCCGCACTCGGCGATCGCTTCGCAATCTCTTGTTGCTGTTTCCGCAAATTTGCTTTGTAAAATTGCTATGGCGGACAGACAGGGATTCGAACCCTGGAGACGGTTGCCCGCCTACACACTTTCCAGGCGTGCGCCTTCGACCACTCGGCCACCTGTCCTTAATTTACACTCCGCATTTGCAGGAGTGGGTCGAAGATGAGCGCACGCCTTTATTGGAGGTTTGCGCAGCAAACAAGTCGCCTTCGACCACTCGGCCACTTGTCCTTAATTTACACTCCGCATTTGCAGGAGTGGGTCGAAGATAAGCGCACGCCATTATTAGAGGTTTGCGCAGCAAACAACCCGGTTGTGCCGGAGGCACAGAGGTGATGGAACAAGTCGCCTTCGACCACTCGGCCACCTGTCCTTCAATCGGGCGCAATATACTAATCTATTGCACATGTTCAAGCGTTCATGACTCGTGCTTGTAAAGAAAACCGTCCATTGTAAATTTCTCCATCACTTTCTATGTTTATTGCAGGCCAAATGGATTAAAGCCGATGTTGAGACTTTTGTTGAAATCCACAGGAATGCTCGCCCTTGTGATGGCAGTGATTACGGGTGTTCTGGACCTGACTCGTACCATTGCCAATTCCAAACTGACGATTACAGCGCTTGGCGAGGAATGGGTGAATTTCAGCATTGCCAGCCTTCAGAATTTCCAAGTGGGTGTGGAACGGCATCTGGGCCTCCCTTGGATCTGGGAAAACGTTATTCAGGTGATCCTGCTCCAACCAAGCTGGCTGGTATTTTCCGTTCTGGCTCTTATGTTTTTATGGCTTGGACGAAAACGCAAACGTCATTGGCAGGAACGGTTCGGTCGTTAGCACTATGGCCGAAACTCTCGCCTAGCGACTCTAACGGAATCATCTTGGAGGAAAACATATGTTTCTCGCTCAAATGTTCGATCGAAAGCTCAATAAACCAAGCGCATCAACAGCGCTGCCGGGACGCACAGAGCCGATTGATTCCGGCACACATCATTTTGTTTCGGGCGTTGAACTCCATGGTCCCTATCCGGAGGGGCTCGAAACCGCCATGTTTGGCATGGGGTGCTTCTGGGGCGTTGAGCGTATTTTCTGGCAAATCGAAGGTGTGTACGTAACCGCAGTGGGATACGCGGCTGGGTATACGCCGAACGCCACCTACAAAGAAGTGTGCTCTGGGATGACAGGCCACAATGAAGTGGTTTTCGTGGTCTACGACCCGTCAGTAATCTCATACGAAGCCTTGCTGAAAGTATTCTGGGAAGGCCATGACCCGACACAGGGCAATCGCCAGGGAAATGATATCGGCACCCAATACCGTTCCGGCATCTACACGTACTCCCAAGCGCAGAAAGACGCGGCTTTGGCTTCGAAAGAGGTTTATCAATCAGCACTAAAGCAGGCCGGCGTCTCAAACACGATTACGACGGAAATTCTCGACGCAACGGAATTCTACTTTGCTGAAGAATACCATCAGCAATACCTTGCCAAAAACCCGAATGGCTATTGCGGCATTGGTGGTGTGGGTGTCTCTTGTCCGATTGGAACGGGCGTAGCTGCTGACTGATTTATCGTGGTCGCGGTGTGGGGATCGCAATCTTTGCAGGCAAACTACTTTCAAGTGAGGTTACTGCAACGTCAGCCCGTTCAATTGGCTTGCCGTTAAGCACACGATTAGCAGAAAATGCGGGCAATGCGATGGGTGGCGCCTTAAAGGCAGAATTAGCTGGCTGGTAAGTGGCGGCTTCAAGACTTGGCGCTGGCGATGTCAATACAGTCCTGCATGCTTGCGGCAGGTCGTTTAACGCTAGCTCCCGCCGTTTCTTCGCTGGTTTTGCGGGTTTAGCTGGTTTCTTTTTTGGCTTGAATTCCACGTTAAACCACCAGTCCAAAGACCCGTCATTACAGCCGGTATTCGTTCCTGTACTGTTTTGACGTTTACAATTGGGTGAGCCGGGCGGGCATCCGATCCGGATGTGAAAATGGTAGTGATGGCCCCATGTGGGTCGGATTTTATTGAGCCATTTCCGGTCTCCCCTGACGGTATCGCAGAGTTGTTTCTTCACGCCTGGATGCACCAAAACCCTTTCCACCTGCGGAAAGCTCGCCGCATGATAAAGGACCATCGTGTGAGCGCGTGTCCATCGGGCTTGGTCCACATAAACGCTTCCCTGTTTCAAGACAGAAACAGCGCTGATGTTTTCCCGCTCCTGGTATGTCATTCGTCGGTCTGGCATGGGGTTAAACCAGATATCCGCATCAAGCCCCATCTGGTGCGATCGATGCCCCGTCAACATCGGGCCACCGCGCGGTTGCGAAATATCCCCCACAAGCAGGCCGTTCCAGCCATCCTGTTTTGCTTTATAGGAAAGATTCTCGATGATTTTGATGAGATCGGGATGTCCCCAACGGCGATTGCGGGACAAACGCATTGCTTGCCAATGGGGGCCGTCAACTGGAATCGCCACACCTCCGGAAAGACACCCCTTGGTGTAAAACCCGTAAGCGGCTGGTTTCAATGCAGCCGGCAAAGGCTTCCCGCCAAAAAGCTTTTTTGCAGGCGTTTGAGCGAGTGCCTCCAGCGGCATAACCAATACCAAGCTGGCGATAAGCAGGTTTCGTAAAAATGTGAAAACCCGACCCATTGGTTTCATGCGCTTTTACCTCACGATTCACCTTGCCACTCGAGTATACGCTAACTCGAAATGGTTACAAATCACGAGAGTTTGGGCGTTTAGCCGCGCAATACACCGCCCGTGGTTTTCTCCACATTGGCCACCACCTTGGCAGAGATTGAAGAAATCTCCTCATCGGTGAGTGTTTTGTCCTTGGGTTGCAAGGTCACCTCAATCGCTATCGATTTTTTGTCCTCGCCAAGGGATGAGCCTTCGAACACGTCAAACACAGACACATTTGTAATCAGCGCCTTGTCCGCGCCCGCGGCAGCCCGCAACAGGTTTGCTGTTTCGCAGGACTTATCGACCACAAATGCAAAGTCGCGATTGACGGCCTGCAGATCGGATATCTCCAGCGGAGGCTTGGTTTTTGTGGCCTTCTTCCGAGGTTCAGGAATGTTTTCCAGTTTGATTTCGAAACCACAGAGGGGGCCGGAGACGTCGAGCGTTTCGAGGGTCATCGGGTGCAATTCCCCAAAATGACCAATGACAAGTTTCGGGCCTAGTTGAATGGTGCCGCTACGTCCGGGATGAAACCAGTCGGGCGCACCCGCAACAATCTGAACCTTTGAAACATCCATACCGGCTGCTTCCAGAACTGCTAGTGCATCCGCCTTCGCGTCATAAACGTCCACAGCGCTTCCCGCGTCACGCCAGTTTCGTCCTGCACCCGCTAGTTTCGCTGTTCCCTTACGGATGCCTGCGGCCACACGGTGTTGTGTATCTGGTGTATCTCCCAGGTAGGTGCTTGCCACCTCAAAGATTGCCACATCGGAAGTGCCACGATCCTGGTTGCGCCCCGCAGCCGAGATAAGACCGGGCAATAGGGAAGGCCGCATATCAGACATTTCAACGGAAATCGGATTGGCAAGTTTGCAAGGCTCACCACCGCCGCCAAATGCTTTAGCATGGCTTTCAGGAATGAAAGACCAGGTGACCGCTTCCAACATGCCTCGGGCGGCCAAAGCGCGGCGGGCGTTGCGAGAGCGGATTTGCCCGGTCGTCAGAACTTTTGTCCCCACTGCACCGGCTGATGGAAGCGGCTGAGGGGCAATATTGTTCACGCCATGAATGCGCATGACTTCTTCCACAATATCAGCCTTGCCAAAAACATCAGGCCGCCATGTGGGTACGGATACATTCAATACGTCGCCATTTGCTTCTGACGTGAAACCGAGGCGTTCAAGAATTGCTGCGCATTCGGTTGCCGGCACTTCGATGCCGGTGAGCCGCTTGACCTCGGAAACGGGAAACTCAATGGTCAGTTCCGGGTTCGGTATCTCGCCAACGATCAGCGGTTCACTTGCCTCGCCTCCGCATAACTCCAGAACCCAATTGGTTCCAACCGCGAGACCATCTTCCATGAACTGCGGATCAACGCCGCGTTCAAAACGATAGCGCGCATCGGTATTGATCCCGAGGTCCCGGCCTGTTCGCGCAATATTCATGGGATCCCACAGGGCAGATTCGACCAAGACGTTCACCGTGTCTTCCTGACAACCGGATTCCTCGCCACCCATAATGCCTGCCAGTGATTCGACGCCATTGTCATCGGCGATGACACACATTTTGTCAGTGACGCTGTACTCTTTACCGTCCAGTGCCAAATAGCTTTCGCCGTTACGGCCACGCCGCACCACGATGTCGCCTTTCACCTTGTCCGCATCAAACACGTGCAACGGTCGGCCAAGATCGTAGGTCACATAGTTGGTAATATCCACGAGTGCAGAAATTGGACGAAGGCCAATGGCGATAAGCCGCTGCTGCATCCACTTCGGCGATGGTCCGTTTTTCACGCCGCGCACGAGTTGCAAACCAAATGCCGGACACAGGTCTTCCCGTGCTTTGTCAAAATCGAGTGTCACCGACACCGGACAAGCACCCTTGCCTTTAGGTTTCGTAATCGTTTGCGGTTTCACCGTTCCAAGACCCGCAGCGGCCAGATCGCGCGCGATCCCTGCTACGCCAAGGGCATCGGGTCGGTTCGGTGTTATGCCGATTTCAATCACAGGGTCGTTTAGCCCCGCATATTCGGCAAACGAGCCGCCTACTGGTGTGTCTTCCGGCAGATCAATGATGCCGTCATGGGCGTCCGACATCTCAAGCTCGCGTTCCGAGCACATCATGCCGTGGCTTTCGACGCCCCGAATCTTGCCGACCGATAGTGTCACATCAATGCCCGGTACATAGGCACCCGGTGCAGCAAAAGCCCCAACAAGCCCAGCCCGGGCATTGGGAGCGCCGCAAACCACCTGGACCGGCTCACCGTCACCGGTATCAACGGAAAGGACTTGCAACTTGTCTGCGTCCGGGTGTTTCTCCGCGGTGAGAACCTTCGCAATCTTGAAGGGCTCGAACTGGGATTTGTCATCCACATCTTCCACTTCCAAACCGATGAGGTTCAGTGTCTCGATGATTTCTTCCAGTGAGGCATCTGTTTCCAAATGATCTTTCAGCCAGGAAAGGGTAAATTTCATGGGATTCTTCCAGTGCGATTTATAGCTTAATAGAGGCACCGCGAGGATGCCGGTCCAAGGTATCGGTCAATTCAAGCCACGGCAGCTGCTCATCTGCAAAGGCGTGGGCTGCTGGCGGGAACAGTTCAGGCTTTTCCATAAACGAGGTATAAAAATACGTGCGTTCCGGCGCGATTTCATGTTCTTGGGCTATGGGCGTGCCACACTTCTTGCAGAAGAGGCGAGTGCATGTGCCCTTCACCCATCTGCCTAAAGGTTCTTTGGTGGCCCATTGAATTGCGGATTTTTCAGACCCCACAGACGCGATTACCGGCGCACCTGCTGATCGCCGACAATCATCGCAATGGCAATAAACCGATGCCACAGGATCGCCGTTGATCACGACCGACACGTCCCCGCATCGGCAATATCCCGAGTGCTCGCTCATTTCTTTGTTGTCCGTTTTCGCGGCGCAGGCTTTTTCCGTTTCGCCGCATCGCGTTTCTTCTTGCGCTCTTTCAGTTCATCAAAAATGACAAATCCTATCTGTAAACCATCATCATCATCGGGGTTTTCCGATGGGTTATCGGATTGGACCGGCGCTCTGCTGAACGTCAGAGACAATTGTTCCACGTGTTGCACAATTGAGACAGGCGCCTGCGTATTAGGATTAAAGCCATCAATACGCATCAGCTCCCCATCCATCGGAGAAATGCCCAGCACTTTGATCGGACCTGTTGCTGAAAACGTTGCCACTTCAAGCTTTTCCTTTTCAGGATCAATCGCCTGCTGAAAACCGAATATCTGTTTGGCAATGGCCTGCGCAGCGGCTTCCGATCCATTGTCACAAGACGTCTTGTTCCACTCCGCTTCTTTTGGTGGAGACTTCAGCATGGTTGCGAAATCCCCAGTCAGAAGCGCTGCATCTGAGTAACGTGTCATTGCGACAATCCCCCGAACAGGGTCGGGATATCCAGTGGGCGGAAACCATAGTGTTTCATCCAGCGCACATCCGCATCGAAAAAGTCACGTAGGTCCGGCATTCCGTATTTGAGCATGGCGATCCGGTCGATCCCCAGTCCCCAGGCAAATCCCTGATATTCATCCGGATCAAGGCCGCAATTGCGAAGTACATTCGGGTGTACCATTCCGCAGCCCAAAATCTCCATCCAATCTGTGCCTTCACCGAATTTCACCTCATTGCCTGAGCGGTCGCATTGGATATCCACTTCAAGAGAAGGTTCGGTGAACGGAAAAAACGAGGGCCGGAAACGCATTTTCACCTGCTCCACCTCAAAGAAGGATTTGCAGAATTCTTCCAGCACCCATTTGAGGTTGGCCACATTGGCGCTCTTGTCGATCACAAGCCCTTCCAATTGGTGGAACATGGGAGAGTGGGTGGCATCCGCGTCGCACCGATAGGTCTTGCCCGGGATCACAATGCGGATCGGTGGCTCCTGCGTTTCCATCGTGCGGATCTGAACCGGTGACGTATGGGTTCGCAGGACTTTGCGCGCACCATTCTCGTCTTCATGCATGAAGAACGTATCGTGCATTTCCCGCGCTGGATGACCTACTGGAAAATTGAGTGCCGTGAAATTGTAATAGTCAGTCTCGATCTCCGGCCCTTCCGCCACGGAAAACCCCATATCTGCGAAGATGGCAGTGATCTCATCGGTGACCTGACTGATTGGATGAATGCGGCCGGCTTCTGCCGGTGACTGCCTTACAGGCAAGGTCACATCCAGTTTCTCAGTGGCGAGACGGGCTTCAAGCGCGGCGCGTTTCAGGGCCTGCTTTTTATCGCTGATTGCATCGGTGATTTTTGTCCGCAAACCATTGAGCAACGGCCCCATGGTTTTGCGCATCTCCGGGTCCATCTTGCCGAGCGTTTTCATCTGCTCGGAGATAGAGCCTTTCTTGCCAAGGCTTGCGACTCGAACGGCTTCAATTGCCTGCTCGTCGCTTGCAGCTTCAATGTCGGCAAGAATTGCGGTTTCCAGTTCTGCAAGTTCAGTCATGTGTTCTGTTTCCGTTTCAAAAAGAAACCCGCGTCTGGTTCAAGCCAGCGCGGGTTCCCGAATTCTAAGTAAATGCGTTGGGGCCGCGCCTGTTAGCTTACAGCGGCCTCAAACTCATTTTTTGTATGATCTTTAAGATAAGCAAGCGCTTCTTTCGCCTTGGCGACCAGACCAGCAAATGCTTCTGGCTCGTGGATGGCAATGTCTGAAAGCACTTTGCGATCAACTTCGATCCCAGCCTTTGTCAGTCCGTCGATCAGACGGCCATATGAAAGACCGTGCTCGCGTGCGCCGGCGTTGATGCGCTGGATCCATAATGAGCGGAAATTACGCTTGCGGACTTTGCGGTCGCGATAAGCATATTGCCCGGCCTTCTCCACAGCCTGCTTGGCCACACGGATCGTGTTTTTCCGGCTGCCGTAATAGCCTTTTGCTTTCTTGAGAACTTTTTTATGTTTTGCGTGGGCGGTAACGCCGCGTTTTACTCGTGCCATGATCTAGCTCCTGAAATCTGAAAACGGCTTACTTGCTGTAAGGCATGTATTGTTTGACGATTTTCGCATCCGCATCGCACAACACCATGGTGCCGCGTGCATCGCGAATGAACTTGTTGGAACGCTTGATCATTCCGTGACGTTTACCTGCCTGGGCTGACTTGACCTTGCCGGATGCTGTCACTTTGAAGCGTTTTTTAACGCTTGATTTGGTCTTCATCTTGGGCATTTCGCTCTCCTTAAACTGTCATCAGACATGAAGTCTGAAAAATCAAAAGCCCCGCCGACCAGAGCGGAGCTTCGCGTGTGTGATAAACTTGGCATGCCCTGCCAGCTCATCGATGGCGTGGATATACGCCCAATGCGTTTCTTTTGCAAGCGTCACTTTCGGCGTTTTTGCGGAGGTTCCGGTGTTTGAGGAGGTCGGTAGGGTTGCGGTGTTGCAGAAACCCCAATTAAGAATATACTTTATCTTTATTAGTATTCACCCAGAGCCCCGTAGGTGTTGCGATATGGAAAAAGATACTGATCAAATAAGATTACGAAGGTCCGCTCATTTTGGAGCATGGATTAAACCGCTGTTACTTGGTTGTACGGGAGCGGGTTTGTTGGGTGTTTCAGCATCGAATGCAGATGTTTTGTCCGACGAAATCCAAGACCGTATCTTGAAAACAGCGACAGGCATTTGTGGTGAAGTTATTCAACGTGGTGGAGGTAAAGAACTGTCAGCGGACGGGGATGCATCTTTGGAATTAAAGGGGCTCGCAAAAGTCCTTGGCGCTGCCAAACTGAATGGCGGTGCAAAATTTAGTGACGATGAATATATCAACGTACTTCGAAAAAACCTTCCTGCGGAATTAGCCAATGTGCGCGAATGCCGTTTCAAGGTATTCCAACAATTGATGGACGATGTGAGGAAAGCTCAGGACGGAGCGCTTGCACCGCAACCAAATCCGGATCCTGGTTCTCCCAATCCAGACCCAGGGCCGGGTTTGCCGGCTTCACCCGGTACACAAGTAATCTTTGGAACGATGAATTGGGGACCGTATCTCAATTGTGTTATTTCAAATACGTCAAACCGTCCGGTGAACATTCAAACGATTAACTATGAGATCAACTGGACAAATGGCCCTCAGGTCGTCAACCAAGCCTGCACATACAATTGCATGCTCAATGCGTTTTCGACCAATACGTTCAGCGGGCCGGCCAATAACTTGAATATTCTCAGCAGCACATGTTCTGTAACTGTGGTGGTCTCTTAGAGAAAACCAAAAAAGCCGGACATATGCCCGGCTTCTAAATGTAATGGAAGCCAAGTCTATTTGGCTGGTGCGACCACCATCATCATTTGACGGCCTTCGAGTTTCGGCTCAGCCTCCACTTTGGCGATATCAGCAATCTGTTCCTTGACCCGGTACAGCAATTGCATGCCAAGTTCCTGGTGAGCCATTTCACGACCCCGGAACCGCAAGGTTACCTTCACCTTGTCGCCCTCGCCCAGAAACTTCTCAACCGCACGCATCTTCACGTCATAATCATGCGTGTCGATGTTGGGACGCATTTTGATCTCTTTGACATCCTGCGTCTTTTGCTTTTTGCGCGCCTCGGCGGCTTTCTTCTGCGACTGGTACTTGTACTTACCAAAATCGAGAATTTTGCAGATGGGCGGATTATTGTTGGGTGAGATTTCCACCAGATCGAGCCCCTGTTCCAAGGCGATTTCTCTGGCGCGTTCTATACTGACAGTCCCGTGGTTTTCACCGTCGCCGTCAATAAGCTGAACTTCAGGGACCGTAATCTCCTCGTTGGAACGGGGTCCCTCTTTCTTCTGGGCTTGTGCCCTATGTGGTCTGCGAATGGCCGTAGGCTCCTATATAGTTTCACATTCAGATGGTGGAGTTTTCAGGGTTACAGTCCGTCGACCAATCCTGATAAACTTACATTTCGCTACCATAATTCGAATCGAAAATCATGTAAAATCGTGTATCCAACGGTTATGAAACTGGCGCAAGCGTTTGTTTTTGTGAAAGGCCATCTGCATGAGCGTTGAATTTTTGACAGTGGGTTTAGGCGATGAAGCCCGCGATATTGCCGTCCGCCATAGAAAAGGCGAGCAGCCGGGTCTTGTCTGGCTTGGGGGTTACCGTTCCGACATGATTGGCACAAAGGCCGAAGCGCTCAATGCATGGGCTGCGAAAAGTGGACATGCCTGTTGTCGACATGACTATTCAGGTCATGGCGAATCCGGAGGCGAGTTTATTGAAGGGACGATTTCCCGGTGGTTGGAGGAAAGCCTTGCGGTTTTCGACACATATTGCGCGGAAGGCAGCCATGTTCTGGTAGGTTCCTCCATGGGCGGCTGGGTGGCACTTCGCATGGTGCAGGAACTTGCCAAGCGCGGTGAAAGCCATCGGTTAAAGGCCCTATTGCTTCTGGCGCCTGCGCCTGATTTCACCCATGAATTGATGCAGCCTGAATTTTCTCAAGACCAGCGCCAACAATTGGAAGCTCAGGGCTACATGGAAGAACCGTCAGAATATTCCGATGAGCCCAATATTTTTACCAAAGCCCTTTTCGATGATGGCGACCGGAACCGGGTCATGACAGGTCTGATAGAAACCGGATGCCCTGTCCGCATCCTGCAAGGGATGAAAGATCCGGATGTACCATACACGCACGCCATGAAACTCGTGACATTTCTGCCCGATGAAAACGTCACCATGACCCTGATCAAGGATGGCGATCATCGGCTTTCACGTGAAGAGGATATTCAATTGCTGATACGCACGGTTGAGAACCTCGTGACCGCCTGAATGACGGTTTTTGTTTCGCAGGGAAAGAAACAGCGATGATGCGCAAAGGCGTCCAAGGCCCGCTAGGCCAAAGTGGAAATTCGCCGCCACCCTCACTCGTCTATGCGCCACCCCCTGATAAAGGCTTGCCAATATTGTATGTGGATGACGATATCCTTGTGCTGTCAAAACCTTCAGGGCTATTGAGCGTTCCGGGAAATCGGCCCGAGCTTCGGGATTGTCTGGAAACCCGTGCGCAGGCCGTCCATCCCATAGCCACAACCGTTCATCGGCTCGACCGGGGAACGTCCGGGGTCTGCGTCATGGCACTAAATGCCCGCGCTCACCGCAAGCTTGGAATGCAATTTGAGACACGTAGAACGACCAAGGTATATAAGGCACTTGTGAGTGGAAAAGTGGCAGCAGATGAGGGTGTGATTGATCTGCCCCTGCGGACTGATTGGTACAACCGCCCGAAGCAAATGGTCGACAGGTGTCTTGGCCGGGAAGCGGTCACCCGATGGAAGGTGAAGAAGCGTTTCGAGGACCGAACGTTGATGCGCTTGATGCCTGAAACCGGGCGCTCGCATCAATTGCGCGTTCATATGCAATCGCTCGGCCATCCGATTTTGGGCGATGAGTTTTACGCTTCTGAAGATGTGGTAAATCTGGCCGGTCGTCTCATGCTCCATGCTGAAGAATTGACCATCCGGCATCCGGGAACCAACGAGTTTTCAATATTTACGGACCTTTGTCCGTTTTGAAATTTTCGTCCCTGCGACAACGCTGATACATCTGGCTGCGGCCACACGGCCCTTGTTCGTATTGCCCACATCCGCCATATCGAAACGATGAATGAACCGATCAGCATCGTTTGGCTAAAGCGCGATTTGCGCGTCGAAGACCATCTCGCGTTTTTCGAAGCGCGGAAACGCGGGCGTGTGATCGCGCTTTATGTGGTAGAGCCGGATTATTGGCGGCTTCCGGATACCTCCGGTCGGCAATGGTGGTTTATCCGCGAAAGCCTGCTGGAACTCGAGCAGACATTGGGCAAGCTTGGGATCCCGCTCATGGTTCATGTGGGCCAAGTGGAAGATGCGCTAAGCGCGATCAGTCACCATCTGAACATCCACTCTGTTTTGGCGCACGAAGAAACCGGAAACCATTGGACATATCAGCGGGATCAGAGAGTTGCCGCAACCCTCCAAGGCTTGGGCATACAGTTTAAAGAGTTTCAGCAGCACGGCGTGTTCCGCAATCTCGACACGCGAAACGGTTGGGCGCGGCGATGGGATGCGATGATGCATGAGGCAGGCCCACCCCTGCCAGCACGTCAGGAATGGCCAACGAACAGTGTTGATGCCTTGAATACAATTGGCCTCCAGTCACCAGCAGCACTTCAGTTTGATGTGACGGACATTTGTCCCGGCAGGCAAAAAGGCGGTCGGCAAAACGGGTTGGAATTGCTTGCGAGTTTTTTGGGCGGTCGTGGCGAAACCTATCGCAAGGCCATGTCATCCCCTTTGGAGGGTGCGGATGCCTGCTCACGTATTTCAACCCACTTGGCTTACGGCACTTTGTCCATGCGGGAGGTGTTTCAGGCGGCCGTCGCTGCACTGGGAACGCTGGATAAGCAAAACCCGACCCATAAATCCATGCGGCAGTCTTTGATCTCGTTTATCAGCCGGCTCCACTGGCACTGCCATTTCATTCAAAAGCTTGAAACAACGCCCGCTATCGAATGGCAGGAATTGCATCCTGCCTATCGGGAAATGCGCGTCGACCATGATAAGGAAGTTCTGGAGCGCTGGTTTGAAGGTCAGACGGGTTGGCCGTTTCTCGATGCGTGTATGCGGTCCTTGCGCGACACGGGTTGGCTGAACTTCCGAATGCGAGCGATGGTAATGGCCGTTTCAAGTTATCATTTCTGGCAGCCTTGGCAAAAGTCAGGACCATTATTAGGCAGCCTGTTCACGGATTACGAACCGGGCATTCATTGGCCTCAGGTTCAAATGCAGTCGGGCACCACCGGCATTAACACCATACGCATCTATAATCCGATCAAGCAGGGCTATGACCAGGACCCTGATGGTGTGTTTATTAAGCGATGGGTTCCCGAACTGCGTGGCCTTGACGGCAAAATGCTTCATGAACCGTGGAAGCTGGATAAATGGCCAGAACATTATCAACCCATGATGGCCGACCACGTACAATCTGCGCGTTTGGCGCGGGAGCGGATTTGGGCAGCCCGTAAGCAGAAGGGCTTTGGAAAACACGCCAAAAAAGTGCTTGAGAAACACTCAAGCCGAAAAAGTCTGCAACAGCCTGATCACCGGAAACGTGCAAAACAGGCGGCGAATGACGACCAACTGGGTTTTGAATTCTAATTGGCTCTTTATTTTCCGGCTTTATGCTTGGCCAATTAAAATCCCTGCGCCCAAGACCAGAACCCCACCCAATACAATCTGGATTGTGGCCTTCAGCCAGGGCGTTTCCATGTATCGGTTCTGGATCCATGTGATTGCGAAGAGTTCCACAAAGACAATGGCAAATGCCACCCAGGTCGCAATCCAAAAATCTGGGATAAGATAGGGAAGCGCATGGCCAAGGCCGCCTATGGTTGTCATCAAGCCTGTGACGATGCCCCGGGTGATCGGTGACCCGCGTCCTGAGATCACGCCATCATCTGAGGCAACTTCCGTAAATCCCATGGAAATGCCTGCGCCCACGGATGCCGCGAGGCCCACAAGCAATGTTGTCCAGGTGTCCTGTGTGGCAAAGGCGGTGGCAAAGATTGGGGCGAGGGTCGAAATTGAGCCGTCGATCAACCCGGCCAAACCCGGCTGCACATAGGTAAGGACAAATTGCTTACGCTCGGCTTCCTGTTCTTCCTCGATCACTTCATCGCTGAGGCGGCTTTCGGCTTTCTTCGCAGTTTTTATATGTCCTGCTTCCGCGGCGGCGAGTGTGCCGAGCAGTTTTCGGATTGAGGCATCGGAAGTGCGTTTGGCGGCTGCGAGATAGAACCGGTGCGCCTGCGCTTCCATTTCCTCTGCGTGTTTTCGCACCTCATCCACGCCAAACGGCTTAACTAGCCAATCCGGTTTGCGTGTATAGAAGCCGGACACGTGCTCCCGCCTGATCAGCGGAATGGTTTCGCCGAATTTCTCCTGATGAAGTTCAATTAACCATTTACGATGCTGGTCCTCTTCCTCCGCCATCTCATCGAAGATTGATGCCGTATCGGGAAATTCATCGCGTAATCCATCTGCATAAGTTCGGTAAATCCGGCCGTCGTCTTCTTCAGACGAGATCGCAAGTGCCAGCAATTGTTGTTCGTTTAAGTCGCTGAATGCCGTCTTTCCAAGACTTAGAAATCGAGAAAGCATTTGAATTCCTTTTTTAGAATAATTCTAAAGTAAGCTTCTTGACCCTATTTTGAAAGCCCCAAGCGTGCACTTTTTGAAAAAAATTGAGTGCTGATCGATATGTGCTAGGTCTGTCGCCTGGAGGATTTTCACGGATATGTTTCCAAATAAGAGTGTTTGCTTGCCCCTGAACGCAACACGGTGCTGAACTGAGCCATGTGCGCAAACCAAAATGACAAACCGCTATCCCTGCTGGATCGATTGCTCAATGCAATCGGCAAGAGACTTGCGGGTAAACTGGTTCAGAAGAGTTCCGGCTATCGGCCCTACACGCCGTCAGACTTTGAAACTCTCTCGAAGACGTTGCAGCCCGGTGACGTTTTGCTCGTGGAAGGCAATCAGCAGGTTTCGGCAGTTATCAAATACCTCACGCAATCCACGTGGTCGCATGCCGCACTTAATGTCGGCAACGTGATTGACGCCCACGAGGAGGATGGTGAGCCGCATTGTCTCGTCGAAGTAAACTTGGGCGAGGGCTGTGTCTCGGTTCCCCTTTCCCGATACGAAACCTACAACACCCGCATTTGCCGTCCTGTGGGCCTCACTTCGGATGATCGGCAAAAGGTCGTTGACTTCATGGTCGATAAGCTCGGCATGGAATATGATGTGCGGAACATCTTTGATCTGCTGCGCTACTTCTTTCCTACACCTCCCGTTCCCGTGCGCTGGCGTCGTCGGATGTTGGCGCTCGGTTCTTCGTCACCCACCAAAGCGATCTGTTCATCCTTGATCGCCCAAGCATATCAGTCAGTGAAATATCCCATATTGCCGGAAATCACACGCGCACCGGGCCGCACGAAGGCAATCTCCGATTATTCGCGGAGGGAGATATTACACATACGCCATCACTCCCTCTTCGCGCCGCGGGACTTTGACCTTTCTCCTTACTTTCAGGTGATCAAACCGACCATTGCGGATGGCTTCAATTACAAGAGCTTTGTTTGGAGCGGCCAAACAGCAGACCGTGATGTGCTCCGTTTGGAAAAAATCGCGCCTGAAGAAATCCCGGATGAGCAGGTTGAAAATAGCCCAAACGGAGACGCCAAACCGGATAAGCCGAGCTGAGGGCTGTTGCAGGGAACATACGACAAAATGTGTGTTCCCAAAACGACGAACAGATTCGTTTCCTCCCCATGCGAGTCTCATTTCTGCCTATAACTTGCCTTGCGATTGCATATTCATCATGCAAGTATGACGGTTCATTTGTTGGGAGGAAAACATTCAAATGACGAAATCAAACAAACAGCACCCGTATATTCCTCAGTTCGTTGAGGATGCGAAATCGGGTAAAATTTCACGTCGGGAGTTTCTTGCATATGCAAGCGCTTTTGGCATGACAACCGCTGCAGCTTACGGCGCGCTGGGCCTTGCGGCTCCGACTGAGGCTCATGCGGCTGTTAAGCAAGGCGGCACAATCCGCATGCAGATGGAAGTGCGCGCTCTGAAAGATCCACGCACCTATGACTGGACACAGATCGCCACATACACGGCCGGTTGGTTGGAATATCTCGTTGAGTACAACTCAGACGGTACCTTCAAGCCGATGCTTCTTGAGGGTTGGGACATCAACGACGACGCCACCGAATACACGCTTAAAGTTCGCAAAGGTGTGAAGTGGAACAATGGTGATGACTTTACCGCTGAGGATGTTGCCCGCAACATCAATGGCTGGTGCGAAAAAGACGTTGAGGGTAACTCAATGGCTGGTCGCTTCTCCGTTCTCATTGGTGAAGACAACAAAGCGCTTCCTGGCGCGATCGAAGTTGTTGACAGCCACACTGTGAAACTCAATCTGCCAAAAGCCGACATCACATTGATTGCCGGCATGTCAGACTATCCAGCAGCCATCACCCACTCCAGCCACAACCCGGAAGACATGATGGGTACCGCAGTTGGCACCGGCCCATACAAGCCGGAGAGCCTTGAAGTTGGTGTTAAAGGCGTTGTGGTTCGCAACGAAGGTTTCGACTGGTGGGGCTATAAGGAAAACAAAGGCGCTTACGTCGACCGGATCGAGTTCATCGATTACGGAACCGACGCTTCTGCATTTGTGGCAGCCTATGAGGCCGACGAAATCGACATGAACTGGGAATCCGTCGGTGAATTCTCAGACATCATGGACGGCCTTGGTCTTGTTCGTTCTGACGTTGTCTCCGGTGCAACCGTGGTCATCCGTCCGAACCAAAACGCTGAGCCTTATAAAGATGTCCGCGTTCGTCAGGCGCTTGCGATGGCGGTTGATAACCAGGTCTGTCTCGACCTCGGTATTGCCGGTAAAGGTGTAACAGCGAACAACCAGCACGTGGGTCCGGTGCACCCCGAGCATGACCCGTCTGTGGGCCGTCTTCCGTTCGACCCAGCAAAAGCGAAAGCATTGATGGAAGAAGCTGGCATGGCCGATTTCGAGCATGAGTTGCAGTCTATCGATGATGACTGGCGCAAAAACACAACTGACGCAGTGGCTGCTCAGTTGCGTGATGCTGGCATCAAAGTGAAGCGGACTGTTCTTCCTGGTTCCACATTCTGGAACGATTGGGCAAAATATCCGTTCTCATCAACCAACTGGAACCACCGTCCATTGGGCACCCAGGTTCTCGGTCTTGCGTATCGCTCCGGCGAGGCATGGAACGAGTCAGCATTTGCAAATGCTGAGTTTGATTCATTGCTCGATGAAGCAAATGCGATTGCTGACGCGGACAAGCGCCGTGAAGTAATGAGCAAGCTTCAGAAGATCATGGTCGATGAAGGTGTTACCATCCAGCCTTACTGGCGCACGATCAGCCGTCACCACAAAGACACGCTGGTTGGTGTGGATATGCACATTGCGTATCTCCCGCAGATTTATAAGTGGGGCTTCAAAGCCTAAATCTGAAAAGTTAATTCGGGCTGCCTCTGGGCGGCCCGTTTTCGTTTGATGACTATCGTTACCGGATTAACGCGTCCAAAATCCGGTATGGGAGAGGGGATATATGGGACAGTTTATTCTACGTCGTGTGGCAGTGATGCTGCTGACGGCACTTTGTTTGACGTTTGTCGTTTTCTTTTTGACAAACCTTTACCCCAACCTCGAAAAATTGGCGAAAACCCAAGGCAACTTCCGAATGACGGAAGAACAAGTCGACAGCTGGCTTGGTAACCGGGGGTATAATCGAAATGTCTTTGTGAAATACGGTGAGTGGCTCGGTGTTGTCCCCGGCTACGTCATTGAAGGTACTGACGGGGAAACCCGCGCCCGGTGCGCACGTCAGGGCACGCCCGTGGAAGAAGCGCCGAAATATTGCGGCATTCTGCAGGGTGACTGGGGCTATTCAACCGTTTCAAAAGAGGCTGTTGGCGACATCATCTTTGGCAAGTTCGAAGTGGTCGAAAATGGCGAAGTAGTTCAGGAAGCACGCTCCGGGCGTTTAGGCCTCACCGGCTTCCTCATGATGTGGGCATTGATTGTCACCATCCCCATCGCGCTTCTGATAGGTGTCATCGCCGGCATGTGGGAAGGTTCGAGAACCGATCGATCCTTGTCGGTGTTTTCGATCGCCACGTCCGCCACACCGGAATATGTGTCGGGTGTTGTGCTAATCGCCATCTTCGCCACCAAGGCAGTGGGGCTTCAATGGTTCCTTGGTTCAGGCGTTGGCGCCATGAAGTCGGCCACTTTCGCAAATTTCACATTGCCCGTGATGACCATCGCATTGTTCAACATCGGCTATATCGCTCGCATGACACGTGCTTCCATGGCTGAGGTAATGACGGCGCAGTATATCCGTACTGCGCGCCTAAAGGGTGTTTCGTTCTCAGGGATTGTCATTAAACACGCACTTCGCAATGCGTATATCGCGCCGTTCACAGTGATCATCCTGCAAATCCCATACCTTCTCACCGGTGTGGTGATTACCGAGACCCTTTTCAACTACAAGGGTATTGGCTGGCAGTTGGTTCAGGCAGCAGGCAACAACGATATCGAAATGCTGCTGAGCGTTTCCGTTATTTCAGTCGTAATCGTTCTGCTGACGCAGTTGATTTCTGACATTGGGTACGTGTTTCTCAACCCGCGTATCAGTATTTCTTAAAAGGGGGCAGGAACATGGAAACCTTATCTTGGGGCGAAATTTTCGTCAGAATCCTGTGGCAGTTCCTACCGGTTTGGATCGCACTGTTTGCAACATTCGCGATCTCAATCGCATTCAAAGAACGGCTTGGACTATACGGTCGGTTGTTTGACAGCATGATCGGCATGGTGGGCTTCTTCCTCGTCATGTTCTGGGTCTATACGGCGATTTTTGCAGGCGTTTTCGATTTGATCGCAACGCATGACCCGCTTGCTCAAATCCCGCAACTCAAGAATAAAGTGCCGGGCACCGCGCTACCGCAGGGAAAAATCGATGAAGGTCTTTATCCCTTTTATCTGCTCGGCGGCGATAACCTCAGCCGCGATGTGTTCAGCCGGATGGTAAAAGGTTCTTTCGTGGTCATTCAGATTGCGCCACTTGCGACGATGTTTGCCTATATGGTGGGCATCACGCTCGGCTTGCCTGCTGGCTTCTATGGCGGTCGTCTCGACACCGGACTTTCGTTCCTGGCAAACCTGGTGCTTGCATTTCCGGTTATCCTCCTGTTCTACCTATTGGTTACACCGGAGATCGTGCTAACCGGCATCCCGGCCTATATGGCAGCGGTGCTCTTTGTGTTCCCGCTCATTTTTGTCGGGGTTCTCCTCAATTCAAAATATGCCACACGGCCAAATGTCCGCACGCCGCTCTTAGCTGTTGTGTTAGGTTTCGGCATTCTGATTTATGCGTCCCTCGTTTCGGAAAGCGGTCGCGGCACTTGGGTCGATTTCTGGCCTTCATGGCTTGATCTGTTTGATGTTCCCGGCGGCATATTGGTGGTGTTTGTGGCGGTTGTGTTTGTTAACTCGCCCACCGTTTTCCGGATCGTCCGCGGGCTTACGCTCGACGTCAAAACCCGCGATTACGTATCTGCGGCGCAGACACGCGGTGAATCCACATGGTACATCATGCTCTGGGAAATCCTGCCAAACGTGCGCGGGCCGCTGATCGTCGATCTGTGCCTGCGCATTGGCTATACCACAATCCTGCTGGGTACCTTGGGCTTCTTTGGCCTTGGCCTGCCGCCTGAAAGCCCGGATTGGGGCTCCACCATTAACGATGGCCGAAAACTGATTTCCGCATACATTCACCCGCTCCTACCGCCGGCATTCTCGCTGTTGAGCCTGGTTCTTGGTTTGAACCTGCTTGCCGACGGCCTGCGCGAAGAATCACTGAAAGACTAAGGGGAGAGAGACCATGGCAAAACAAGACGTGCAACCGATCCTCGAAATTGAAGACCTGAACATTTCATTCTTCGTTCGCGCAGGCGAGATACCTGCCGTGATGGATTTTTCCTGTAAAATCATGCCCGGGGAAACGATGGGTCTTGTGGGCGAATCCGGCTGTGGCAAATCCACTGTGGCCCTCGGTATCATGCGAGACATGGGCAACCGCGGGAAGATCGTGGGCGGCAAGATCAAGTTCAAGGGCCGTGACATGGGCGAGATGTCGGAAGAGGAACTTCGCAGCATCCGCGGTTCCAAAATCGCGATGATCTATCAGGAGCCCATGGCATCATTGAATCCGTCGATGAAGATTGGCCGCCAGTTGATGGAAGTGCCTATTCTTCACGATGGTGCCTCTGAAAAAGAAGCCTATGACCGCGCCTTGGAAATGGTTGCTTCGGTAAAACTTCCCGATCCCGCCCGCGTAATGGAAGCCTATCCGCATCAGATATCAGGTGGCCAGCAGCAGCGTATCGTGATCGCGATGGCGTTGCTTTCAAACCCGGACTTGCTGCTGCTTGATGAGCCCACAACAGCGCTCGATGTTACGGTTGAAGCGGGCATTGTTGAGCTTGTGAAAGAGCTTGGCGAGAAGACCGGAACGTCCATGCTGTTCATCTCGCACAATCTCGGCCTTATCCTCGAAACCTGTGACAAGATCACGGTGATGTATTCGGGTGAGGCGGTCGAAACTGGCACATGTCATGAAGTATTTGACCGGATGCGTCATCCCTATACGCAAGGTCTTTTCAATTCGATCCCGCTACCCGGTGCTGACAAAAACAGCCGCCCGCTTCTTTCCATTCGCGGTCAATTGCCACTGCCCCACCAGCGGCCAATCGGCTGTAATTTCGGTCCGCGCTGTGACCACTACGATGAGGCAAAGTGTAATTCAGGCCCCGTGAAAATGACCCAGATCGATGGGGAGCCAAACCACAGGTCGCGGTGTACCCGGATCAAGGAAATCGATTGGACTGCGGAACCTGAGCGTCCGGTCGTATCTGATCCGGTCGAACCCGGCGAGGTAGTTCTCGAAATTGATGATCTCAAGAAATATTACGACGTGGCGGCTAACTCCATGTTTGGTGGTGGCGATACCCGCACAGTGAAGGCCAATGAAAGCATCAGCCTGACCGCGCGTGAAGCGGAAACTGTCGCGATTGTGGGTGAATCAGGCTGCGGTAAATCCACTTTGGCGAAAGTATTGCTGGGCCTTGAAACAGCAACCGAGGGCGAAGTGACCCTTGAAGGTTTGGATATTGGCGATATCGATGTGAACGACCGGGAGACGGGAACCGTTGCATCCATCCAGATGGTTTTCCAAAACCCTTTTGATACGCTCAACCCCAGTCACACCGTTGGCAGTCAGATCATCCGTACCCTTGAAATGTTCAAGATCGGGAAGAACCAGCAGGAGCGCCACCAGCGCATGCTCGAACTGCTTGATCTGGTAAAGCTACCGCGGGCATTTGCGGACCGTATGCCGCGTCAATTATCCGGCGGGCAGAAACAGCGGATCGGTGTGGCAAGAGCCTTTGCGGGCCAGCCGAAGGTTGTTGTTGCCGACGAGCCCGTATCAGCGCTTGATGTGTCCGTTCAGGCGGCGGTGACCGAATTGCTGATGGAAATTCAGCGCGAAGCCAAAACAACCATGCTGTTCATCAGTCATGACCTGTCTGTTGTTCGATACATCGCGGACCGCGTGGTCGTGATGTATCTGGGCCATATCGTGGAACAGGGCACGACGGATGAGATTTTCTCGCCGCCTTATCACCCTTACACAGAGGCGCTTCTATCTGCGATCCCGATCGCGGACACAAGCGTTGAAAAGAAACACATCGTCTTGGACGGCGATATTCCGTCAGCGCTCAATCCGCCGAGCGGATGTCCGTTCCAAACCCGTTGCCCGCGCAAATCACAGGTGCCGGGCGATCTATGCGAACGAGAAGTTCCACCCATGCGTGACGTGGGCAATGGCCATTACATGAAGTGTCATTTGGATGATGCGATACTGGCAGATATGGAGCCGGTTATCGTTCTTGGTGGTAAGAATAAGAAGGCGAAGACTGGCAAGAAGGCTGCGCCCAATGCCGCAACTGCCACAGCGCTTGCGGTTGCAGCCACCGGCAAAAAGAAACCTGCCCGCAAGCCTTCGCCTAAGGCAAAGACCGCGTCAGCAAAACCTGCAATTGCGAAGTCGAAATCGGCTCCTGCGAAAAAAGACGCCGCTCCACCCAAAATTAAGAAACCTGCAAAGCCGGATGATCTTAAGAGGATTTCTGGTGTTGGTCCCAAACTGGAGGGCGTGTTGAACGGCCTCGGCATTTACAAGTTCGACCAGATTGCCAAGTGGAAAAAGGCTGAGTGTGATTGGGTTGACGGTTATCTGAATTTCAAAGGCCGGATCGCCCGTGACAATTGGGTCGCGCAGGCGAAGAAGCTGGCAAAAGAAAAGTGATCATGCGGGCGGGCCAAGTTCCGCCGGCAGGTCGCTGACAGATGCTGTCTTTCCAAGACGTTCAATACAGTTTCGGATGCGGCTTGATCGTGCTTCTCCAAGCACTGGATCGGCGAGGCTGTGAAATTTAGTTTTGATTTCTGCGTCTGAGAGCGGTGTTTCCGGGTCGCCCTCTGCTTGATGACGGTCCGATACGAGCCGCGTTCCATCGTTCAATATGATTGCCACATGGGAATATCGCGCGCCTGGAAATGCTTCATTGTATGCATCGATTTCACTGAGTTGCATGGAACGCGAAAGTGCGAGGACCCGCTCGTTGGAGAGGCTGTCGCCATCGATCTCTTTCGGTCCGATTTTTCCAAATACGAGTGCGGCCGCAACCGGAAAGGGAAGTGAATATTGTGCCTGCTCGGTATCAATGGGTTCTCTGATTGCAAGTCGACATGCCTCATGAAATGAAAAGACCTCAATTTTCTCAATAGTATCCGGTTCGATCGAATTATCTTTAGCGAGTGTCAGCGCGGCTGCGGTGGCAGGCTGGGCCCAGCGGCAGACGGGATAGGGCTTGAAATATTGCTCCATGATCAGCCACTCAGAGCCAATATTATTCCAGATTTGCGAGACATCATCGCCTTCCACGGTGACTGCCGGTGCACCCGTGAAGCCATCTTGTGCAAGAAGCGCAGCACTGACCCCCGCCATCGCGCCCCAGCCCGAACCATCCTTCAGCATTGTCGGGTGATCAATCACCCGCATCATCTGGCTCCTCGGCCCATGATATTCTCCGATCCCGATCGCATGTCGTGTGGCGGCATAATCAAGTCCCAATATGCGTGAACCGAGCGCCGCCGATGTTACGGCACCCCATGCCCCGGATGTGTGATAGTCCGGTGCGGTCGCATGAAGTGCAATTGCTGCCCGACAACCGAATTCGTAACCCACCACAAGATCAGTCAGAAACTCTGTTCCCTCGTTCCGACCCAGCATCTCGTAGAACGCAAAAAGTGTCGGCAACACATGGCATCCCACATGACCTTTGGCAGGTCTGAAACCATCATGGGCATCAATCGAATCAATCATCATGCCGTTAACGAGCGCGGCGCCAGCGGGACTAACGGAGGCGCCGTTGAAGAGGATTGAAGCCGACTTGTCACCCGCTGCAAACTGAGATGTGGCATGTCGGCTTATCAACCGGGTAAGTTTGGTTTGTGAACCAGCCGCCATCACACCGAGTAGGTCTGACAGACAACGCTTTGCCATCACGACAATCTCGGGCGGAAGGTCTGAAAACCGTGCCTCATGCAAAAACTCGATTGGCCGCATCGCTTCCTCCGTTCTGTAGATCACGTAGCGAACCCGAGGGCACTCAATCCGTCAATTCCTATCATGGGCGATTTGCGTCGCAGATGCACCAAACTTTACAAATTCGATTCCAATAGGCTCGGGCGTGTACTAGTCATAAGACGGAAGATCGATTCGCCGCGGGATTTTACTCGATGGGGGAAGAACAATAAGCGCGATTACTCAAAAAATTGAGAAACTGTCCGGCTGGTTCATCTTGCTATCCGGCTGGTCGCGGTGTTTTGTTGCGTTTGCCGCCGGGGTCTTCTCCGCATTTGCAATGCCCCCGTTTTTTGCGGTGCCGGTTCTGTTTCTAACATTTCCGGTTTTGGTCTGGCTCCTTGATGGTGCTGCCAGCGAGCCGGCGTCGGGATTGATTGGTCGTTTCATGCATGGTTTCAAACCGGGTTTCTTCTTCGGCTTTGGCTATTTTGCTTTCGGCCTGTGGTGGATCGGCAATGCATTCTTGGTAGACGCCCAAGGCTTCCTGTGGGCGCTTCCCATTGCGGTGATTGCCGTACCTGCCGTTTTGGCGCTGTTCTGGGGTGTGGCTACCGGGGTTGCACAATGGTTCTGGAATGGAAACGTCCGTCGCATCTTCGCTTTGGCGGCGGCGCTGGCGGTCTTTGAATATCTTCGCGGTTTTGTGGCGACGGGGTTCCCGTGGAACACGCTTGGTTCAGCCGCTTATCCGACCCCGCTTTTCATGCAATCCGCATCCGTGCTCGGCATTTATGCCATGACCCCGTTCGTGGTTTTGATGGCATCTTTCCTCGGCGCAATTGTCCCGGGAACGGGAGAACAACGCCGCTCGCAAAAAACGCTCTTCAAAATCATCATTGTCTTGCTGGCGGTTCACACGGGGTTTGGTTTGGCGCGAATGCCGGTTGAACCAAGCTCCCTCGTTGATGATGTGACTTTGCGGCTCGTTCAGCCAGCGATCCCCCAGAATGAGAAATTCGATCTGGAAAAACACCCCCAGCATCTACGCAAATATCTCGATTTATCGGCTGGTCCGGGTGCGGGCGAAAAGCAAGGGCTTTCGGGAACAACCCATCTTATATGGTCTGAGTCTGTATTCCCCTATTTGCTGACCAACCGCCGCGATACCCTCTCTGCCATTGCTGCGATGATGCCTGAGGGAACATCTTTGATCACAGGTGCCGCGCGCGCTGAAATTGCATCCGCAGGCGGTGACCGCGATTTCGTGTTTAATTCGGTATACGTCATCAACCATGAAGGGTTGATCGTTTCTGCGGCAGACAAAACGCATCTCGTTCCGTTCGGTGAATATCTTCCATTTCAATCAGTGCTCGAAAGTCTTGGACTTCGAAAACTGACCAAGTTTGAGGGAAGCTTCGAGCCAGGTGCCTCTCGCAAACTTCTGTCCACTGGGGTAGGTCCAAGCTTCCTTCCGCTGATTTGTTACGAAATCATCTTTTCCGGTGCGCTCTGGCAGGGTGAGGAACGGCCGGGCTACATGGTCAATCTCACGAACGATGCCTGGTTTGGCCTGACGCCTGGTCCTTACCAACACTCGCATCAATCAATTATCAGGGCTGTGGAAGAGGGACTTCCACTCGTTCGGGTCGCTAATACGGGAATTTCAGGGGTTTACGATGCTTATGGGCGGACCATTGCAAGCCTCGGTCTCGGCGAAGAAGGCGTGTTGGATTCTGGCTTGCCCAAGGCGCTTGAACGGACGATTTACTCGCGCTTTGGAAATTGGATATTCTGGGGAATGGTCGGCCTGTTCTTCCTGATTTCTGTAGCGCCTATGCGGAAGTCAGCGGCCTGACGCCCTGCCGCTTAAACAACCCATAGTTGAATGCACTTGAGTTTCCACACGCAAAGCAGTATTTTTCGTTTTCTGAATCGGGCGATATCACAACAGACCGCAGGGAGTCTGATAATGCTGACTACAGATACAGGCGTTTTGCGTCGGTGGATGGATGCGTCATGAATAAGAGCGCACCAAGGCAAGCGCCTAAGCCAGAACCGAAGACGCCCAATCCCGTCGATGTGCATGTGGGTAGCCGTGTTAAGCTGAAGCGCACCATGGCGGGCATGAGCCAGGAGAAATTGGGTGAGCAACTCGGCATCACTTTTCAGCAGGTTCAAAAATATGAAAAAGGAAAAAACCGCATTGGCGCGAGCCGTTTGCAAAACATCGCTTCGATCCTGAACACATCAGTGGCCTTCTTCTTTGAAGACCTGCCCGGCTCTCAGGTTTCCGAAATGGGTTTCGCCGAAGAAGCAAACTCTGATTATGTGGTTGATTTTTTGTCTTCACCGGAAGGCATACAGTTGAACCGTTCCTTTGCAAAAATTAAAGACCCAATGGTCCGTAAGAAAATTATTGATCTTGTTCGCTCGCTTGGCGATGAGAGCTAGGTCTGTTTTCAATTTCACGATTTCGAGTGAAAAATCGCTTATTAACCTGCTTTTCAAACTAGTTCTTGACCTTTGCCACCGAGGCGACAATAAACGCGTGAATTGAAATCAGGATATAAAGAAAGATTTATATCCTTATCGTGCGGAGATTTTCTCGATGGCTCGCCAGAATTATTATTTTACCAGTGAATCCGTGTCCGAAGGGCATCCCGACAAAGTATGCGACCGGATTTCTGATGAGATTGTCGATCTGGTTTACAAAGAAGCCGTCAAAACGGGTGTTGATCCCTGGACTGTCCGTGTTGCTGCCGAAACTCTCACCACCACAAACCGTGTGGTGATTGCGGGCGAGGTCAGGGTTCCCGATACGCTGATCAAGAAAGACAAAAACGGCAATGACGTGATTAATCCGTCACGGTTCCGTTCGGCTGCCCGCCGCGCCATCCGCGATATCGGATACGAGCAGGACGGCTTCCACTGGAAAACCTGTAAGGTGGATGTTCTTTTGCACTTCCAGTCTGCTCATATTGCCCAAGGCGTTGACAATGCTGCTGATAAACAGGGCGAAGAAGGTGCCGGCGATCAGGGCATCATGTTCGGTTATGCCTGCACGGAGACGCCTGACCTAATGCCGGCTCCGATCTATTACAGCCATAAAATTCTGGAGCTCATGGCGGCCGCCCGCAAAAAGGGTGAAGGTGACGCGGGTAAACTTGGTCCTGATGCCAAGTCCCAGATTACCGTGCGTTATGAAGATGGAAAGCCCGCGGAAGTAACAGGCGTTGTGGTTTCAACTCAACATATGGATGAAAGCTGGGATTCCGATAAAGTGCGTGAAGTGGTTGAACCCTTTGTGCACGAAGCGCTTGGTGGTGATCTGCCAATCTCACCGGATTGCGACTGGTATATCAATCCAACGGGAAAATTCGTCATTGGCGGACCTGACGGCGACGCGGGTCTTACGGGTCGTAAGATTATTGTCGATACCTATGGCGGCGCAGCGCCACACGGTGGCGGCGCGTTCTCCGGTAAAGACACCACAAAGGTTGATCGCTCTGCCGCCTATGCGGCGCGCTATCTTGCGAAGAATGTTGTAGCTGCCAAGCTTGCGGAAAAATGCACGATCCAGCTTTCCTATGCGATTGGCGTCGCCCAGCCGCTCTCCATCTATGTGGATACTCACGGTACTGGCAAGGTACACGAAACGGTTCTTGAAGACGCAATCCGCGCCAACATGGATTTGTCACCGACCGGTATCCGAAAGCATCTTGATCTCAATCGCCCGATTTATGCCCGCACCGCTGCCTATGGCCACTTTGGCCGAAAGTCCGTACGTGGCGGGTTCACCTGGGAGAAAACCGATCTCACCAAAGCCCTGAAGGAAGCTGTTAAAGCTGCCGTGTGACGCGTGACTGAAGGCGCTAGCGATCAGCCCCATAAACAACGCCGCTCGGAAGCGTTTTTCGGACGGCGTAAATCAAAAGGCTTATCGCCTGCACAAGTGGAGCGCTTCGAACACTTGCTTCCGAAGCTGCGCCTTGATCCGAAATCTCCAAGAATTTCGCGCATCGAAACGGTGTTTTCACATCAGCCTGAATATGTCATTCTCGAAATTGGTTTCGGTGGTGGCGAACATCTCATCCACCAGGCAAAAACCAATCCAACGAACGGATATATTGGCGTAGAACCCTTTGTGAATTCGATGGCCAAAGCGCTTGCCGAGATCGAAAATCACGGGCTTCAAAACATCCGGCTTTATGACGAAGATGCCGTGGAAATACTGGATTGGCTGCCGGATGCATCGATTGATCGTGTCGATTTGCTTTATCCTGATCCGTGGCCGAAAAAGCGCCACTGGAAACGGCGTTTTGTCAATTCGAGCAATCTCGACCGGATCGCGCGTGTTCTCAAATCCGGAGGCTTGTTTCATTTTGCCTCTGACATCGACACCTATGTGGAATGGACGTTAGCGCATTGCGATGAGCATGAAGCGTTTGGCAATCTCGCTCCCACGCAGGCGGAACAAAGCATGCCATATCCCAATTGGGTTCGAACGCGATACGAGGCGAAAGCCATTCGCGAAGGCAGGACGCCCAACTATTTGAGGTTTGGGCGAAAGTGAACGCTGCCCTATGTTTCGGCCATGGATGAGATCCAAATTACCCGAACCATCTCAATCTCGCCAGCCGAAATCCAAGAGAAATTCGTGCGTGCGAGCGGACCCGGCGGTCAAAATGTCAACAAGGTATCAACCGCGGTGCAATTGCGGTTTGATGTGGCAAATTCGCCGTCGCTTCCCCTTCGCGTAAAACAGAAGATCTTGCAAAGTGGTGATACCCGTCTCACGAAAGAGGGGACACTTGTTATCATCGCCGAGACAAAACGCACGCAGGAAGCAAATCGAAGGGACGCATTGTCGAGACTCAAAGAGCTCATTCGAAATGCAGCCTTTGTGCCTAAACCACTCATTCCCACACGGCCTTCCTTGAGTGCAAAAAAGCGGCGCTTGGATGCGAAATCCAAACGCGCTTCCATCAAGAAAGGCAGAAGTGGCCGGATTGACTTCGACTGATGATACTAGCGAGCCTTCGATATCTGGAAACTGGCACCCTTTACGCCACGGCTGTTTGACTGCTTAGCCTGCAACACATGGTCAGCGACGATCTCCGCCGTAGCCGCTGAAAGCGTCCAGCCCAGATGCCCGTGCCCGGTATTGTAGAACACGTTTGGGTTTTTCCCCGCCCCCACTTTGGGAAGCATATTTGGCATCATGGGGCGGAGGCCTGCCCATGGCACGGCATACTCGGTGGAGACGCCCGGAAACAACCGTTCGCACCACTTTATGAGCGGTTTGATCCTGTCATCCCGGATATCCAGATTGTAACCGTTGAACTCCGCGGTGCCGGCAAGTCGAAACCTAGTTTTGCCCAAACGGCTGGTCACGATCTTTGCTTTATCGTCCAACAGGCTCACCCAAGGCGCAGCCTTCTGGCTGTCAGTGTCATCGAGGTTCACCGTGATGGAATAGCCTTTGACCGGGTAAATATTGACGCGGTCGCCCATCTGCGCAGCAAGGTCGCGGCTTTGAACCCCGGCACAAACAACCACACCGTCAAAATTACTGACCACGCGATTATCGCTATCGTCTTTCCAAATGATCTCGATACCAGCGTTCAGATCACGAAGTTTCTGCACTGCGCATCCGTAATGAAATTCAGCCCCGCGGCGTTCGCAGGCTTTCGAAAGTCCACGTGCATAGGTGTGAATGTCTCCGGTGAAATCGCTTTCGGTGTAATAGCCACCATAAAAATCACGTTGAAGTGCCGGCTCTATATTTCGGATTTCGCTCTGGTCCACATAACGCCGTTCGAGACCGCCTTCCGCCAGCAGTGCGTTTACCTTGGTTGCGTGGTCAAACTCTCGTTTGTCATCATACACATGCAGGATGCCCCGCGTTTCGCACGAAAAATCAAAGCCTTCTTTTTCCGCATGGTTTTTCAGGTGTTCACGGGCTGCGATCGCCAATCGAACCGTGTTGATTGTGTTTTTCTTATATCCTGGAATATTGGCCATGAATTCAGCCATCCAGGAGTATTTGTGCCAGCTTGGTTTTGGGTTCACCAGAAGCGGCGCGCCCGGTTCGAACATCCACTTGATGCCTTTGAAGATTGTAGACCATTGGTTCCACACTTCGGCATTTGATGCTGAAAGCTGACCGCCATTGGCAAAAGACGTTTCCATTGCCGCATAGCGGTTACGGTCAAAGACCGTGACCTCAAAGCCCCGGTTGAGTAAAGAGTATGCTGTGGTGATACCGGTTATTCCGGCCCCGATGATTGCAATTTTGCGCATGGTTAAGGTTCCTTGGACGCGAAGTTAAAGACAGCCGTCGAAACGGCATCTATCCCATCTGTCTTTGAACCTGAGAGCTTTTGACGACACTTAAGATAAGCACCATCATTTCTCCTTCGGCGGGCAGGTTTTCTGCCACTCTCCAGATATCCTCTCAACATGCAGTCCTGTTACCTGAGAGATTCCTGGGGGTTGCTCCTTCGGCGCCGGATCAAACCGGACTCTCCTGCATGCCTCTATCGAGGATGCTTAAGTATCCCTGAAATTCGCTTCTTTTGCAAGTTTCAGCCCCTTTCACACTATTGCTTGCAAAATTTCTGATTTGAGAGTATCAAACTCAAAATTCTCCGGTATTCAGCCAGAGTGGGAGCCTCCCGGCACCCGCTCTTTTTTATTGCCGGAAAACAGGAGTGTTGATGAGCGACGCAAGGACGATAACCGAGACCGGCATGGAGGCAAAAGTTGCTGCCATCGTTGAGCCCGAGATTGAAGATCTTGGGTACCGGCTTGTTCGCGTGAAAATCTCTGCCGTCAATGGAACCACATTGCAGATCATGGCTGAGCGTCCCGACGGCACCATGAATGTGGCCGGTTGTGAGGAGGTTTCAAAAGCGATCTCGCCTATCCTCGACATCGAAGATCCCATCGACCGTATGTATCATCTGGAGGTTTCTTCGCCGGGAATTGATCGCCCGCTTGTGCGCAGGTCTGACTTTGAAACATGGTCGGGACATGTGGCAAAACTGGAAACGCATCAGATGATCAACGGGCGCAAACGCTACAAGGGGATGATCATCAGTCTTGACGGTGATGCCATCACATTTCGCCGAGAAGCGCCCGCCAAGGATGAAGACCCAGAATTCATAATATCCGTGAATGACATCAAGGATGCGAAACTCGTACTCACGGATGAATTGATCACCGAAGCGCTAAAGCGTGACAAGGCGTTGCGTGAGGCAAACGGAATTACAGACGAAACCGACGGCGAAATATCGCCGGACAATTAAGTTTTTGCCGCTGATGGAAGCGGCATAGAACAGGAGAAAACCATGGCAGTCAGTGCTAACAGGCTTGAATTGTTGCAGATCGCAGATGCGGTTGCGCGTGAGAAGGCGATTGACAAGGAGATCGTAATTTCCGCAATGGCAAATGCCATTGAGAAAGCTGCAAAGTCACGTTACGGCCAGGACACCAATGTGCATGTGCAGGTTGATACAAAAACCGGCGACATCAATCTGAAGCGCCTTCTACAGGTTGTGGAAGAAGTTGAAGACTACAACACACAGATTGCCCTTGAACTTGCTCGCGACAAAGAGCCTTCCATTGAGCTTGGCGATTATATTTCCGAACCTCTCCCGCCAATGGATTTTGGTCGTATCGCAGCACAATCCGCAAAGCAGGTCATCGTGCAGCAGGTTCGCGATGCGGAGCGTGATCGCCAGTACGAAGAGTTTAAGGACCGCGTCGGCGAGATCATCAACGGCACCGTGAAGCGTGTGGAATACGGCAATGTGATCGTGGACCTCGGCCGAGGTGAGGCAATCATTCGCCGTGACGAAACAATCCCGCGTGAGAATTTCCGCTACGGTGATCGTGTGCGGGCGTATCTTTACGATGTGCGCCGTGAACAACGCGGTCCGCAGATTTTCTTATCCCGCACGCATCCGCAGTTCATGACGAAACTATTCACCATGGAAGTGCCTGAAATCTATGATGGCATCATCGAGATTAAATCGGTCGCTCGTGATCCGGGTTCACGCGCTAAAATCGCGGTTATCTCGAATGACTCCGCAATTGATCCCGTGGGCGCTTGTGTGGGTATGCGCGGCTCTCGCGTGCAGGCGGTAGTCGGTGAATTGCAGGGCGAGAAAATCGATATCATTCCGTGGTCACCTGAATCAGCCAGCTTCATCGTGAACGCGCTTCAGCCTGCAGAGGTTGCCAAAGTGGTTCTGGATGAAGATGCTGAGCGCATCGAGATTGTGGTTCCCGATGATCAGCTTTCGCTGGCAATCGGTCGCCGAGGTCAAAATGTTCGTCTCGCTTCCCAGCTCACAGGCTGGGACATCGACATCATGACCGAGCAGGATGAGAGCGAACGCCGTCAGGCTGAATTTGAGGCAAGTGCGAGCGCCTTCATGGAAGCTTTGAACGTGGATGAAATGGTCGCGCAACTTCTTGCTTCCGAAGGTTTCTCGACCGTTGAAGAAGTCGCCTATGTGGACATGCTCGAAATCGCGTCTATTGAAGGTTTCGATGATGACACGGCTGAAGAGCTGCAAGCGCGTGCGCGGGAATTCATTGAGCGCCAGGATAATGAGCTCGATGAGGAGCGCAAGAAGCTTGGTGTTGTCGATGAATTGCGCGAGATAAATGGCTTGACCCTGCCGATGCTTGTGAAACTTGGTAAGGATGACATCAAGACCATGGATGATTTCGCCGGCTGCGCAGCTGATGATCTCCTCGGCTGGAACGAGCGGAAGGAAGGCGAGAATGTTCGCTATCCCGGCATTCTGGAAGATTTCAAGATTTCCCGTGCTGAAGCCGATGAGATGGTGATGGCGGCCCGCATCAAGGCAGGATGGGTAACCGAAGAGGAACTGGCGGCGTATAACGCAGAGCCTGAGCCGGAAGAGGAAGAGGCACCGGAAGAAGAAAACAAACTGACGGGCCGCATTTTCTAATCGGGTGCAGATTTGGCAAAACTGGATATGAATCCGCGAACTTGCATCGTAAGTCGGCAAGAAAAAAGCCCGGATGAAATGATCCGTTTTGTTATGGGGCCGGATGAAGCGGTAGTCCCTGACATAAAGCGCAAGTTACCCGGGCGTGGTGTCTGGGTTTCTTTGGCGAAATCAAGTGTGGAGCAAGCTGTTCAAAAAGGTTTGTTCTCGAAAGGTTTCAAAGCCAAGTTGAAGCCGGATGAAACGTTACCGGATTTGGTTGAAGCGCTTTTGAGGCGTCAAAGTCTCGATTATCTGGGACTGGCGCGGAAAGCGGGGCAACTCGCGACGGGGCTGGCAAAAGTGGAAGCACTAACGCGTGAAGGCGCGGTTTCTGCAATTGTTCACTCCGCAGAAGCAGCTTCAGACGGCAGGTCCAAACTTGAGCACGCGATCAAGGTGAGCGGACAAAAGAACGTCGAAGTATTTCGGTCTTTCACAGGAGCGGAATTGGATGAGATTACCGGCATGGGAAATGTGACACATATCGGATTGGAACGGAGTGATCTGACCGGGCATTTCATTTTTGCAGCTAAAAAGTTCGAAACCTATAAATCGGGATAAGAACTGAAAACGCGATCGGGAAACAAAAAGCTGGATTTTCTCGACTGTAAGGTCCAAAAAGCGGCCAAGATACGTGACAAGGTAAAGCATGAGCGAAAATACAGGCGACAGTAACACTGGCGCAGACAAGAAAAAGACACTGACATTGAAAGGTAGCGGCCTTTCGCAAGGAACTGTGCGACAGAATTTCTCGCACGGAAGAACGAAGTCCGTGGTGGTGGAAACACGTAAGCGTCGTATTTCCAAGCCCGGTGATACGCCGCCTGCGGCTGAGAAAACAGCAAAGCCTGATCAACCGGCAGCTGCGGCAAAGCCTGCTCCAACGCCAAGTCAGGAAACTCCAGCCTCCACATCTAACCTTTCCAAGAGCGAGGTCGAGGCTCGTGCCCGTGCGCTTGAAGAAGCAAAAGTACGCGATGTGGAAGACCGCAAACTAGCTGCGGAAGCTGAAAAGCGTCGGGCTGAAGAAGATGCCCGCCGTGCCCAAGAGCGCGAAGAAGCAGCTGCGCGAAAAGCAGAAGAAGACGCGCGGCTTGCGGCCGAACGCGAAGCAGCCGAGCGTGAAAAAGCGGCAGAGGCTTCGGCAGCCGTTGCAAAAGCTGAAACCGGTGGCAAGCCTGCTGCACGAGAAGAAACAAAGCCCAAAGAACTGAAGCCGTTTGAGCGCAAGAAACCTGAAGAGCCAGCCAAGCCATCACGCGCTAAAGGTGGCGATGATCGCAGGCGCACAAAACTGACGCTTACCAATGCGCTTGACGAAGACGCTGGAAAGCGGGGTCCGTCACTGGCCGCACTGCGCCGTCGTCAGGAAAAACAAAAACGCGCTCAGCAACAGCAAACGGGTCCACGCGAGAAAGTATCCCGCGAAGTGCAGCTTCCGGAGACGATTACCATTCAGGAACTCGCAAACCGGATGTCAGAACGTTCGGTCGATGTGATCAAATATCTGATGCAACAAGGTCAGATGATGAAGCCCGGCGACATCATTGATGCGGATACTGCGGAATTAATCGCCGAAGAGTTCGGCCATACCGTTCGTCGTGTTTCAGACGCTGACATTGAAGAAGGTATCTTCGATGCACCGGATGATGATGCGGAACTCACACCGCGTCCTCCTATTGTCACGATCATGGGTCACGTGGACCACGGCAAGACTTCGCTCTTGGATGCGATCCGAAACGCGAATGTGGTTTCCGGCGAAGCGGGTGGCATCACCCAGCACATCGGCGCTTATCAGGTTGAAAAAGACGGCCAGCTGATTTCGTTTATCGATACGCCAGGTCATGAGGCGTTCACATCCATGCGTGCCCGTGGTGCACAGGTGACGGACATTGCTATTTTGGTGGTGGCGGCGGATGATTCCGTTATGCCACAAACGATTGAATCAATCAGTCACGCCAAGGCAGCTGAAGTCCCAATTATCGTGGCAATTAACAAAATCGACAAACCCGAGGCCGACGCCAATAAGGTGAAAACCGAGTTGTTGCAGCATGAAGTATTCGTTGAGGATATGGGCGGCGAAACCCAGGCCGTGGAAGTCTCTGCTCTTAAGGGCACGAACCTCGATGGTCTCTTGGAAGCAATCAACCTTCAGGCAGAAGTGCTTGAACTGAAAGCCAACGCTGACCGACCCGGCGAAGCAGTGGTGATTGAAGCGAAACTCGACAAGGGTCGCGGCCCCGTGGCAACGGTTCTCGTCAATCGCGGAACGCTCAAGACCGGCGATATCATCATCGCTGGTGATGAATGGGGCAAGGTACGCGCAATTGTTGATGACCGCGGCAACCAGCTTTCGGAAGCGGGACCGTCCATGCCCGTGGAAATTCTCGGTCTGAACGGCGCTCCGGCTGCCGGTGACAGGCTCGGAGTGGTTGAGAACGAAGCACGTGCGCGTGAGATTTCCGACTACCGTCAGCGCTTGTCGCGGGAAAAGGCGGTTGCACGCCAGGCAGGCTCGCGCGGTTCGCTTGAACAGATGATGACCCAGCTTCAAACCACTGAAGTGAGCGAAGCAGCTGTTCTTGTGAAAGCGGATGTGCAAGGGTCTGCAGAGGCGATTGCCCAGTCATTGCTCAAATTGAATACCGATGAGGTTGCAGCGAAGATTGTGCATTCTGGTGTCGGTGCGATTACTGAATCTGATGTCGCGTTGGCTGCGGCTTCTAACGCGCCTATCTTGGCCTTCAACGTGCGTGCCAACAAGCAGGCACGGCAGGCGGCTGAAGAAGCTGGCATTGAAATTCGCTACTATTCGATCATTTACGATCTCGTTGATGACATCAAAAGCGTCATGTCCGGTATGTTGGCGCCTGAACGTCGTGAAACATTCCTTGGATACGCAGAAATTCTCGAAGTCTTTAACGTGTCGAAGGTCGGCAAGGTTGCCGGTTGCCGCGTGACAGAAGGCAAGGTCGAACGTGGTTCCGGTGTTCGCCTCCTGCGTGACAACGTTGTTATTCATGAGGGTAACCTTTCAACGCTCAAGCGCTTCAAGGATGAAGTGGCGGAAGTTCCTGGCGGTCAGGAATGCGGCATGGCGTTCGAAAATTACCAGGACATACGACAGGGCGATGTGATCGAATGCTTCCGCGTTGAACATATCGACCGTTCGCTCTAGTTCAGTTTTTCGAATTTGAATTTGCATCGTTGCGGTCCAAATCCGCGCGGCAGCATGGTTGAGCAATGAAAATCGAGTGGACCTACACTTTCGCGGATTATGAAGCGATACATCGTTCGATGCGCCGCGGACGCAGGTTTGGGCGCATACGGGATTTTTTTATCCTTTTGCTCATCGCGGTGAACTTCGGATTGGGGTTCTGGTTTTTGGGATTACAGCTGCAGCGCGGCGGAGAGCTTGGTTGGCTTCACTTTGCCAATATCGGGATTGGCCTTGCATTGATATTCGGGATCTTTGTCTTAGGCCCGCTCTATCGAAAATGGTATCTCCGTCAACAAATGATGGAAGACAAAACCGTTACGATTGAGTTCGACAATGAAGGCCTTGTTGCCCAGCTTGGCGAAAACACGACCCGCACACTATGGCCCGGGATTGTTCGGGTGGATGGCGACAAGACACATCACCTACTCTGGATCAATAAAATGCAAGCTTATTCAATTCCCAAACGCGCATTTGGCGAAGGTCAGGAGGAAGAGTTCCTCAATCTGTTGTCAGAAAACGTTGATAACGGGAGCATTAAATCGTGAGTAAATTCTCGGCCAAAGGCCCCTCGCAGCGGCAGTTGCGCGTGGGTGAAAATGTGCGTCACGCATTGACCCAGCTTTTGCAGCGCGGAGAAATTCAGGACGATATACTCCAGAATACCGTGATCTCGATTTCAGAAGTTTCCATGTCGCCGGATTTGAAAATCGCCACGTGTTATGTCTCGCCACTTGGCGGTGCTGATGCCAAACCGATTGTAAAGGCACTCGCCTCCCATGCGAAGTTCATCCGGGGTCGCGTGTCGCCTTATCTCAATCAGATGAAGTACATGCCCGCGTTTCGCTTTCGGGAAGACACGAGTTTCGACAATTTTGCAAAGATCGATGCCATTCTGCATTCCAAGGAAGTGAAGCGCGATCTGGAGGATGACGAATGAGCCGGCAGCGCAAGAAAAAAGGCCGCCCAATTTCCGGTTGGGTTATTTTGGACAAGCCTGTCGGGATAGGGTCCACCCAATGTGTCAGTAAAATCAAATGGCTTTATCAAGCTGCGAAAGCCGGTCACGCGGGCACGCTGGACCCGTTGGCGAGCGGAATGCTTCCCCTTGCACTTGGAGAAGCAACCCGAACTGTTCCCTACATCATGGATGGGCAGAAAACCTATCAATTTGAAGTGACGTGGGGTGTGGAAACCAATACGGATGATCTGGAGGGCGAAGCGGTGCAAACCTCCGATCAGCGTCCCACCAAGGATGAAGTGCTCACGGTGCTGCCGAATTATCTCGGTGAGATTGATCAGGTGCCACCCAAATTCTCAGCTATCAAGATTGACGGGGAGCGCGCCTACAAACTCGCCCGTGATGGCGAAGAGGTGGAAATCGCATCGCGCAAAGTGGAAATCGAGACATTGCAATTACTCGAGATGAACGAAGACAAAGCAAGGTTTGAAACCACTTGCGGTAAAGGTACCTATGTGCGCGCACTCGCCCGTGACATGGGGCGCGAGCTTGGCTGCTTCGGACATATTTCCAGTCTCCGCCGCACAGCGGTAGGTCCATTTCTGGAAGAGGATCTGGTCCCGCTAGAGAAACTGACCGAACTTGAAGGTGATCTGGACGGTCTTGACGCAGAGCTTTTCACCACCGGAACAGCTTTGGACGATATCCTCGAAGTGCCGGTAACAAAAGAACAGGTTCACCGGTTACGTTTGGGGAATTCCATCGTCCTGCGTGGCCGGGATGCAATTGCCCAAGCAGATGAGGCCTTTGCCTCATCCGGCGACGAGCTGATTGCAATTGGCCAGATTGACCGTGGACAGTTCAAGCCAAAGCGCGTCTTTCAGCATTCCTACGTCTGATAACGGCCCTGAATATCGGTTTGGGGCTCGTTCCGGCGGACAACAGTTCCTTCAAGAATATCGTCATGGACCTGGTCAGGGATCCGCCCACCCTTTGCGAAGTTGAAAAGAACAGCCTTGGCAATCCCGCTCAATGCGGCAAACAAAATTCCAAGGAAAGCGCCCGCCACAATCGCAAGCCCGATAATTGCAAAGGCCAGCGTTTCATTTGTAGGGTAAACCATCTGCGCCATGATAAACAAACCGGCCAGCGGAAAGCCTGCAATCGAAGTGAGTGAACCAAAGCCGATTTCCAGCGTTGCGGCTTCGCCCCAGCGCTCCTTGATCAGTTTGGCTGAATTCTTGATCGCGCGGGTGGCCCCGACTTTTTCAACGACGATGTAAGGCATGGCAAACACGGTCACCACATTCCATGCGGTGTGGGCAGCCTTACCAACGGCTTTTTGTGCCCACTTGCTTTTGAACAGGCTTTGGATAAGCGCCACAAAGATCCCGAGGATTGTCACGTAAAATGACCAGCCCGCGATTTGAGGTATCCGGTTTGCGGCCACGCCCAAACCATATCCAAGAGTGGGGTTTTCTCCCCGCAATCGTTTAATGGCGGATGCTACTAACGCGCAGTCGAAGAAACTGAATACGAAATGCGATGCATACAGGGTTACCACGAACAGTGCTGCACCCATCGCCCATTGCTCATTGGTGTAGTTGAACGGTTCGGCCACTTCCAAAAACCCGATCGCCACGAAATACACATAGGCAATGCCAAGAATGGTGATGTTGATGATGGACGTGAGTGTTGGATAGACCAGCATCTCTTTGTCCTGCATGAGGACTTCCCAGCACTCTTTTGCAAGTATCCAGCTGTTTGATAGGGTTTGAAACATAGTGACCTCCGAACCTTATGTATGGATACGGCAAAGAGTTTGCAGAACTCTTGGCTTGTATGGTTTTTAATCCCTTAAACCCGTGGATCACGAGGCCAACCGGAAAGCCAATAAAATGCTGGTATTTACAGGTGTTTTGGCTTATATCGCGATCGTTGACGGGTCTTCAGGGCCCGTCTCTTTGGTTCAGGCCAAATATTCACGACCCCGGCTGGACGACATCTTGGCTGTGGGTGACACATAATCCGGGCGTTTCGCCCATAGAAAAAGGAAAACCGATGTCGATCACAGAAGCGCGTAAAGCTGAGCTTATCAAGGAATACGCAACGAAAGAGGGCGACACAGGATCGCCTGAAGTACAGGTCGCTGTTCTCACAGAACGCATCAAGAATCTGACTGAGCATTTCAAGGACCACAAGAAGGATAACCATTCCCGACGTGGACTTTTGAAAATGGTTTCCCAGCGGCGTCGTCTGCTGGACTATGTGAAGGCCAAGAATGAGGATCGATACAAGACCCTCATCACAAGCCTCGGCATCCGCCGGTAATTGTTTGCGGCGTGGCATGGGTTTGCCGCGCCGTTTTCATATTTCGGCTACTGTCTGTCTGTCCGAAATATGAAGTGTAAGAAGGCTCCTTTCCGAGGGGCAGGATTACAAGCTGCCCAATCTTGCTTGAGCATCTCGTTGTCTTGCCCTTGGGGTTAGCCGTCACAGACAGGCAAACCACGAGACGTTGATGGCCCCGCACCGTGCGGGAGCTGGCGTCTGTTTGTACAAGGACAAGAAATGTTTGAACATCATATGGTAGAAATCGATTGGGGCGGCCGTCCGTTGACAATCGAAACTGGTAAAGTTGCGCGTCAGGCAGATGCCTGCGTTGTCGTGACTTACGGTGAAACCACCGTCATGTGTGCGGTTGTTTCCGATAAAGCGCCCAAGCCGGGCATGGATTTTTTCCCCCTCACTGTGAACTATTTCGAAAAAGCATACGCAGCCGGTAAAATCCCGGGCGGGTACTTCAAGCGTGAAGGCCGTCCGTCTGAGAACGAGACCTTGGTATCGCGTCTGATCGACCGCCCCATCCGCCCGCTTTTTGCGGAAGGTTACAAGAACGACACGCAAGTGACCTGCATGGTTATCAGTCACGACCTAGAAAATAACCCGGACGTGGTCGCCATGGTTGCCACATCAGCTGCGCTTGCTTTGTCCGGCGTTCCTTTCGAAGGTCCCATTGGTGGCGCACGCGTGGGTCTGATCGATGGCGATTATGTGTTGAACCCAAACATTGACGAGATGGACGAGTCCGATCTTGATCTGGTTGTGGCTGGCACAAAAGACGCCGTTCTCATGGTTGAATCAGAAGCCAACGTTCTTTCCGAAGAAGTGATGCTTGGTGCAGTGATGTTTGGTCACGAAGAGTTCCAGCCGGTTATCGATGCTGTAGCTGAACTGGCCAAGAAAGCTGCCAAAGACACCCGTGAGCATATTGTTCCTGATCACTCGGAACTGCAGGCGAAAGTTACCGCCTTGGTGGGTGATGACATTGATGCAGCCTATAAAATCTCCGACAAGCAGGACCGTTATGCCGCCCTTGATGCGGCGAAGGCAAAAGCGAAGGAAGAGTTTCTTACTGAAGAATCCACTTCCGACGAAGCCAATATCCTCGGAGAAGTTCTGAAGTCTGTCCAGGCAAACGTGGTACGCGGCTCGATCATTAAAACCGGAAAACGGATTGATGGTCGCGATTTATCGACCGTTCGCGCAATCGAGTCCGAGGTAGGCATCCTGCCACGCACCCATGGCTCTGCCCTCTTTACCCGCGGTGAAACGCAGGCACTAGTGGTCGCGACACTCGGCACATCCGACGATGAGCAGATGATTGACGCTTTGACCGGAACGTACAAAGAAAACTTCATGCTGCACTATAATTTCCCCCCTTACTCAGTGGGTGAAACAGGTCGCATGGGCTTTACCGGTCGCCGCGAAATCGGTCACGGTAAACTTGCCTGGCGCGCGGTACGTGCGGTATTGCCAAACAAGGAAGACTTTCCATACACACTTCGTGCCGTGTCCGAAATCACTGAGTCCAACGGCTCATCTTCCATGGCAACGGTTTGCGGCACATCGCTCGCATTCATGGATGCGGGTGTTCCTTTGAAAGCACCGGTTGCTGGCATCGCCATGGGCCTGATCAAGGAAGGCGACGACTTCGCCGTACTTTCAGACATTCTCGGTGACGAAGATCATCTTGGTGACATGGACTTCAAAGTGGCTGGTACCGCAGAAGGCATCACGTCTTTGCAGATGGACATCAAGATTACCGGTATCACCGAAGAGATCATGAAGATCGCACTTGAACAAGCCAAAGGCGGACGCGAGCACATTCTCAACGAGATGAACAAAGCGCTTTCCGAAGGCCGTGCGGAACTTGGTGAATTTGCTCCGCGCATTGAAAGCTTCTCGATCCCGACTGACAAAATCCGTGAAGTGATTGGTTCAGGCGGCAAAGTTATCCGTGAAATCGTTGAGAAAACCGGCGCAAAGGTATCCATCGAAGACGATGGTACCGTGAAAGTCGCTTCTTCTTCCGGCAAGGAAATTGAAGCGGCTGTCAAATGGATCCGCTCAATCACCGACGATCCGGAAGTTGGCGAGATCTATGAAGGCACCGTTGTGAAATGTGTGGACTTCGGCGCATTCGTAAACTTTTTCGGTGCGAAAGACGGCCTCGTTCACATCTCGCAGCTGGCCAATGAGCGGGTTGCCAAGACAACCGACGTCATCAACGAAGGTGACAAGGTTTGGGTGAAACTGATGGGCTTTGACGACCGTGGCAAGGTTCGCCTTTCCATGAAAGTTGTCGATCAGGAAACCGGCAAAGAGATCGAAAAAGAAGAAGCACCTGCTGACGAGTGATCGTCTCTACGCTATGACTTCGAGGGCTGGGAAATGTTTCCCGGCCCTTTTTTGTTTGAGGGTCTGTAATGAAACCGGACGCACGTCATGCATTGGTCCATGCGCTTGAGAAGGGCGTACTGGAAGTCGAAGATGAGAGCACTATCGGCTTTTTCAATGCTGCACCCCTGCCCGATGTCCCACTGGAATGGCGAGCATCCATTCGGTGCGAACAGGCAAACCGGGTCACATATAATCAGTTGGTTCACGCAGGGTTTCAGGTTTCTTCCGCGTTTGAAAATTCTGAAGCCCCGTTGAAAGGCGCGCTTGTGCTGTTGGGTCGAAACAGACGCGTCAATGAAAATAGGATCGCGAGGGCGTGGAATGCCTGTGAGGCAGGTGGACGTCTGGTTGTGGCGGGCGACAAAACAAGCGGTGTGAACCCGCTTCGCAAATGGTTTGGAAGCCAGTGCGAACTCACCGGAAGTCTATCGAAATTCCATGCCGTTGTATTCTGGGCCGATAAGCAGGGCGGGGATCTGGAGTCCGTTTCGCTTCAAAAGTCGGTGGACGGCTATGTGCTCGGCGATGGCATGTTCTCGGCCTCAGGCCCGGATGTGGGGTCAAAACTGCTGGTTGAGCATTTCTCAGACCGGATACGCGGGAGGGTGGCAGACCTGGGCGCCGGGTGGGGTTACTTGTCAGCGAATTTACTGGCAACTTCGCCGAGGGTCGAAGAACTGGATATGTTTGAAGCGGATTCCCATGCACTCGAGGCCGCGCGCACCAATCTTGCTGGTATCAAAGACACTGTTGCCCCGAAACAGTCTGAGCCCGTGTTAAATTTTCATTGGCTGGATGTGACGTCTGAATTCAAGAAAACACCCTATGACTGGGTGATCATGAATCCGCCGTTCCACACGGGCCGTGCCGCGGAACCCGATCTTGGAAAACGGTTCATCGAAGTCGCCGCATCCACATTACCATCGGGCGGTCGGCTTCTGATGGTTGCCAACCGCAACCTTCCTTATGAAAAGACATTGGAACTGAAATTCCGCCGCCATGAGAAGCTCGAAGAACGCGACGGCTTCAAGGTGATTGAGGCGGTGAAGTAGGGTTTGCAGCGTGAATGGCTGCTTTGAGCCCATTTTGCCGAATGCTGCGGTGTGCTTGAATGTCTGCTGCGGTTCCTCCGGCTTACGCGAGTTGCGTTGAAATGTCGGTCGCGAACCAGCCGTCTTCGTTGATGACATGCATCCAAGCCCCCCTGCCCACAAGTTGGCATCCGTCGATCCACTTTCGATCTGGAAGTTTCCCAATAACAGTCTTCGGTTGTCCGAGGCTCTTGCCGGTTCGCTGCACAAAGTGGAACGTATTTGAAGGCTCTCTGTATTGGCTTGAAAATAAGAACCCTTGGTCAGTGACAGCAAAGGCGCTCGATCCGGAAATCGGGACACCAGACATGATCACAGAGCGGAAGTTTCCATCAACAGAGCACAAATCGAAGTCGCTAAAGAAGTACGCCCAACGTTCTTCCCGTTGAACGTTGAATGCATAGCAGTCG